>LWDI01000015.1 GCA_002083475.1 Proteobacteria bacterium SG_bin5 | reverse complement strand
GCCGCCTCCCCCGCCGCCCCCGCCGCCGCCGCCGGTGCCGTGCTCGCCGGGGCCATTCATCGTGTTCTTCGAATGGGATAAGTCGAACATCACGCCCGAGGCGGCCTCGATCCTCGACAATGCGGTGTCGCAGTACCAGAATTGCGGCAGCGCGCAGGTGATGCTCGCGGGCTTCACCGACCGTTCGGGCACGCCGAAGTACAACCTCGGTCTGTCGCAGCGCCGCGCCGATGCGGTGAAGGCCTATATGACCTCGCACGGCATTGCCGAGGGCGTCGTTTCCACTCAGGCGTTCGGCGAAGACCCGACCCGCCTGCGCGTGCAGACCGCCGACGGCGTGCGCGAAGTGCAGAACCGTCGCGTGGAAATCACTTACGGCCCCGGCTCGGGCCAGTAAGACCAGCGGCAACGGTCAAGATCGGGGAGGCAGGGCGACCTGCCTCCCTTTTCTTATGGCTTGCGCGCGCCGCCGCCGCTCGGCCAAGGCCGGATGATGAACGCTTCCCCGCTTCCGCTCGGCACGCTCAGCGTCCGCGCCTTTCTCGCGCTCGCGCTGATCCTGATCGCCGCGCGCGGCTGCGGCTGGGTCGCGCGGCGCTGGCTCGGCCAACCGCCGGTGGTGGGCGAGATGATCGCCGGGGTGCTGCTCGGCCCCTCGCTCCTCGGCCTGGTCGCGCCGAGTGCCGCCGCCTTCCTCTTCCCGCCCGAGATCAAGCGGCTGCTCTATGTCCTCGCCCAATTGGGCGTGGGCCTTTACATGTTCGTCGTCGGGCTCGGTTTCGACGCGCGGGCGTTTCGCGCGCATCGCGGCAGCGCGGTGGCGGTGTCGCTCGCGGGGATGGCCGCGCCCTTCCTGCTCGCGCTGCTGCTCACCCCCTGGCTGCTCGCGACACCCGGGCTGTTCGCGCCGCGCCTGGGCTTCGGCCAAGCGGTGTTGTTCACCGGCGCGTGCATCTCGATCACGGCTTTTCCGATGCTCGCGCGGATCATTCAGGAGCGCGGGCTCGCCGGCGCGCCGCTCGGCGCGCTCGCGCTCGCCGCCGGCGCGGTCGACGATGCCGCCGCCTGGGCGGTCCTCGCCATCGTGCTCGCGAGCTTTGGTGACGGGATCGACGTCGCGCTCTGGGCGATCGGCGGGGGCGCGCTGTTCGCGCTGGCGATGCTGGGGCCCGCGCGCGCCGCGCTCGCCCGGCTCGATCGGCTCGCGCCCGAAAACGGCCTGGCGAGCGGCTTGATCCTCTTCCTGCTCGCCGCCTTCGCGATGGACGCGGTCGGGATGCACGCGGTGTTCGGCGGCTTTCTGCTCGGCACCGCGATGCCGCGCGGCCGCTACGCCGAGGCGCTGCGCGCGCGGCTCGAACCGCTGACGGTGGTGCTGCTGCTGCCGATCTTCTTCACTTATTCGGGGCTCAACACCCAACTCGCCCTGGTCGCCGCGCCGGCGCTCGCGCTGGTCGCGCTGGCGGTGTTGATTGCCTCGATTGCCGCCAAATTCGGCGCCTGCTGGCTCGCCGCGCGGCTGACCGGGCAGGATCAGCCGACCGCGCTCGGCATCGCCGCGCTGATGAACGCGCGCGGGCTGATGGAACTGATCATCATCAATATCGGCTTACAGCGCGGGCTGATCGGCGCGCCGCTGTTCGCGATGCTGGTGGTGATGGCGATCGTAACGACGCTGATGGCGGCGCCGCTCTTCGCGCTGGTGCAGCGCCGCGCGCCGCCACCGGGTTAGGCGTTGTCGGCGAGCCAGGCGCGGATCGCGGCGTTCACCGCCTCGGGCGCTTCCCAGGGCACGAAATGCCCCGCCTCGGCCACGCGCACCACGCTCAGCCGCGGGACCAGCGCTTCCAGCCCATCGAGCTGGCAGGGGAGGAGCGCGGTGTCGCCCATCCCCCAAATCACCAGCGTGGGTTGCGTAATCGGCGGGAACGGCGCGTCGAGAAAGGCGGGGCGCGGCGGCGCTTCGTCCATCGCCGGCACTTGGATCGCGCTCGCGCGGTACCAGTTGAACATCGCGGTCAAGGCGCCGGGTTGCGACCATTGATCGACGTAAAAGGGCCGTTCCTCGGCGAGCTTCACCGGATCGGCATGGCCGACGAAGGTCTTGTCGAAAAACGCCTCGACGCCGATCCCGGCGATCATCGTCTCGATCGTCGGATCGCGGAAGGCGCGAATATATTGGCTCGCGCGCCGCTGATCGAGGCTATCGAACATGCTGCGCTGGAAGATCAGCGGGTGCGGCGCGTTGAGGATGATCAGCCGCTCGACCGCGCGCGGGTGCTGGAGCGCGGCCATCCAGGCGATCGCGCCGCCCCAATCATGGCCGACCAGCGTGAAGCTTTGCTTGCCGAAATGGGCGGCGAGCGCGAGCAGATCGGCGACGGGCTTGTCGGGCGTGTAGTGCTCGACGCCCTGAGGCTTGTCCGACCGCGCGAAGCCGCGCTGATCGGGGGCGATCACGAAATGGTCGCGGGCGAATTCGCCGATCTGGTGGCGCCAGGTCCGATGCGATTCGGGAAAGCCGTGGAGGAAGAGCATCGCCGGCGCCGCCGGATCGCCGGCGGTCGCGACATCGAGCGACACGCCGGTCGGCAGCGCGATACGGGTGAGGGGGAAGGCCTGGGTCATGCAGCCGGTCTCCTTGCTGGTCGCCTCAGGCTAGCCCGCCTCTAGTCCCCGCGTAACCCCGCGCGATTAGCCCAGGGCAAGCGCGCGATGGTGACGCACCGATCACGGATAGCTCACCGTCTTCGGCACGTCTGGGATCGGGATATACTCCTCGTCGTCGCCGGGCACCTTGGCCCAATCGCCGGCCTTCCAAGCCGCCTTGGCCGCCTCGATCCGGTCGCGGCTGGAGCTGACGAAATTCCACCAAACATAGCGCGGGGTGCGAAAGGCTTCGCCGCCGCACAGCATCACCCGCCCGCCCGCGTCAGAGCGCAGCGTGCCGGTCGCGCCGGGCTTCAGGATGTAGAGCGTCTGGGGCGCGAGCGGCTGATCGTCGAGCCTGGCATCGCCATAAGCGACGTACAGCGCGCGCTCGTCGGCGCTGGCGTCGATCGGCACCGCCGCGCCGGCGGCGAGATCGATGTCGGCATAGATGGTCTGGGCATAGGTCGTGGTCGGCGCGGTCGCGCCCCAGAGCGTGCCCATGATCACCCGCGCCCGCGCGCCGCCCGCTTCCACCACCGGCAATTGATCGCGCGTCACCTGTTCGAACGCCGGATCGCCCTCTTCATCGGCCTCGGGCAAAGCGAGCCAGGTCTGGATGCCCGAAAGCTCGGGGCCGACCGCGCGTTCGGTGGCCGGCGAGCGCTCGCTATGCGCGATGCCGGTGCCGGCGGTCATCAGATTGACCGCGCCGGGCTCGATCACCGCATGGCTGCCGATCGAATCGCGATGCTCGATCGCGCCCGCGAACAAATAGGTGACGGTCGCCAGGTTGATGTGCGGATGCGGGCGCACGTCGATCCCCTCGCCCTGGGGCAGATGGGCGGGGCCCATTTGGTCGAAGAAAATGAACGGCCCCACCATCGTGCGCGGGCGCGAAGGCAAAGTGCGGTGGACCTTGAAGCCGCCCAAATCATGGCTGGTCGGCTGGATCAGCTGCAGAAACGGCTCGGTCATGCGCGTGCCTCCGCTTGGGCGAGGATGTCGGCCAGGTCTTCGGGGAAATAAGGCTCGTCATGCGCCGCCAGTTCCTGCGGCGTGAACCAGCGCCAGCGCGTCATCACCCGCTGTTCGAGCGCGGTGTGGCGGGCGGTGTCGATCGCCGCTTCTTGAACGCGCACCAGGAAATAGCGCTCGTCGGCGTCGACCGCCACGCCTTCGATCGTCGTGAACGCGACTTGGCGCCGCGCGACCTCTGGCCCCGGATCGGCGTCGATCCCCGTTTCCTCGAGCAATTCGCGGCGCGCGGCTTCGGCATAGCTCTCGCCCGGATCGAGCGCGCCGCCGGGGGTGCACCAGAAGGGCGGGCGGTCGTCGGGATCGAAGCGGAACAGCAGCACCCGCCCGTCGCCGTCGACCAGCAGGATCCGCGCCGCCGGGCGCTTCGCCCGCATCACGCCTCGCCCGGCGCCAGTGCGCGGATCGCGAGCGCGTGGACGCGCTCCCCGGCGAGCCCGCGCAGCGCCTCGTTCACCAGCCGCTGGCGCGCGAGCCGGCTCAGCCCCACGAACGCTTCGCTCTCCACCACCACCGAAAAATGCGATTCGCCCGATCCATCGTCCCCGGCATGGCCGCGATGCCGCGCGCTGTCGTTCACCACTTCCAGCCGCGACGGCGCGAGCGCTTGGGTGAGGCGGGCGGTGATTTCTTGGGCGATGGGGCCGGTGGCGGGGGCGGTCATGGCGCCTATATACACGGCTTTGCGAAGTCGGGGAGCGCCGTGGCGCGAGCGAATGAGAAGAAGGATCGGGCCACGCGTTTTCATGGCCGGATCGAGGGAAATGGGCAGCGCTGCATGGCGCCCGGGTGCGATGAGCCGGGCGAGTTCCGCGCGCCGCCCGAAGACGGGCTGCCGCCCGAAGGGCCGCCGCGGTACCGCTGGTTCTGCCTCGCGCATGTCCGCGAGTTCAACGCGCGCTATAATTTCTTCGCAGGGATGAGCCCCGAGGAAATCAGCGCAGCGCAGCGCCCCTATGCCGGCTGGGAGCGCGAGACGCGCGCCTTCGCGCATGTCGGCGCTGACCGGCCGCCGAGCTGGGGCGATTTCAGCGATCCGCTCGACGCCATCGCCGCGCGCTTTCGCGAGCGCCAGGCCGAGGCGCGCGGCAACCAGCGCCAGGATGGCAAGCCGCTGTCCGAGGCCGATCGTCGCGCGCTGCACGTGCTGGGGCTCGAGCTCGACGCCGATCGCACCGCCTTGCGCCGCCGCTATGCCGAGCTCGCGCGGCGCTATCACCCCGATCGCAACGGCGGCGACCGCAGCCACGAAGCGCGGTTGCAGGCGGTGATCGCCGCCTATCAGCAACTCCGTCGCGCGCCGGCCTTCGCCTGATGCCGGTGCCCATCCTCGCGCAGGCGCCCGCCGCGCCCGCTCTGCCGCCGCATCTGAAAGCGCTCGCCGCGCGCGGCTATCGCCGAATCGCGCTCACTTTATTGTCGACCGGCCATTTGCAACTGGCGGGCGCCGTCGGCGGCCAGCCCGTGCGCGTGCTCCTCGATACCGGCGCGGCGAATACGGTCGCCGATCGCGACTGGGCGCTGGGCGCGGGGTTCAAGTTGCGCCCGCTCGGCATCAAGGGCGCGGGGGCGGGGAGCATGGCGCTCGACCTGGCGCTGGTCGAGGGCGCCGAGCTGTCGATCGGCGGCACTCGGCTCAGCGGCATTCCGGTGCTGGCGATCGACCTGCGCGAGGTGCGCGCGGCGCTCAAGCAGCAGGGAGTCGAGCCGCCGCAACTGGTGCTCGGCGCCGACGTGCTCAAGGCCTGGGGCGCGGTGATCGATTATCGCAGCGCCACGCTTTGGCTCGCGCCGCGACGCTAGGGCGGGCGCAAGACCCGCCCGCGCCGCCTCAAGCCAAAGGCGGCGCGACCACGCGCAGGCGGTGGCCGTCGGGGTCGATGCCGACGAAGGTCGTGCCGAAGGGCATCGCGGTCGGCGTTTGGGCGATCGTCAGGCCCTGGGCGCGCCAGGCGTCATGCACCCGCTCGACGGCGGCGGCATCGGCGACCGCGAAGGCGATCTCGCTCGCGCCCGCTTGCCCCGAACTCGCGGGCGCGACCGTCGCGCGCGCCCAGAGCCCCAGCATCACCCCGTCGCGCAGCGGCAGAATCGAGATGTCGTCCTTTTGCTCGACCACCGGCAGCCCCAACAGCTCGGCATAGAGCGCGGCGCTCGCGGCATGGTCGCGCACGTGTAGCAGGATGAAGTTGAACTCGGCCATCATGTCTCTCCGTCATCAGTCGTCCGGCGGCGGCGCCGGGCAGGGAGAGGGATACGACAGGCTCCTGTCAGTTTCTGTCAGCAGTCACTGTTCGGGCACGCCCTGGCGCATGCGCCATTCCTTGAACAGCGCGGCGCGGCGGCGTGGGAAGCGTTCGGGCGTCGGCTCGAGCGCGGCGATGCGGTCGCAGCGGAAGTGGCGATAGGCGTCGCGCAATTCGCACCAGGCGACGACGACGCGCACGCGATCGAAAAAGGCGAGCGCGACCGGCCAGATCAGCCGCTCGGTCGCTCGGCCTTGCTCGTCGGCATAGTCGATCCGCAGCTTGCGTTCGGCGCGGATCGCGGCGCGGATCGTCGGGAGCTCGGCATCGCCCGCCGCGATCGGCGCGCCGGGGCCGATCAGCAGGCCCGATGCCTCGATGCTCCTTTTCAGATCCTCGGGCAGCACGGCGCCGATCTTGGCGAGCAGTGTGGCCGCCGCGGCGCCAAGCGGCCCGTCGGCGCGTTCGGACACCCAGCGCGAGCCGAGCACCAGCGCCTCGATCTCCTCGTGCGAGAACATCAGCGGCGGCAGCATGAAGCCGGGGCGCAGCACGAAGCCGACGCCCGCTTCGCCGTCGATCGGTGCGCCCTGCGCCTTCAGGCTGTCGATATCGCGATAGAGCGTGCGCAGCGAAACGCCCAGCTCGACGGCGAGCGTCGCCCCGCTCACCGGCCGGCGATGCTGGCGCAGCAGCTGGATCAGATGGAGCAGACGCTGCGCGCGCGACATCAGTCCCGATCCGGCGCCCCGAGCGGAAACAGCGGCCGATAGGGCCGCGCTTCCTCGACGCAGCGCGCGACCGAGGGGCGGGCGAGCAGCCGCGCGCGATAGCCGCGCAAGCGGGCGAAGCGCGCCGGGATCTCATGCACCCAATCCGCGTAGAACAGCGCGGGGGCCGCCGCGCAATCGGCGAGCGTGAAGGCGGCGCCGCACGCCCAGTCGGCGCGCTCCAGCCGCTCCTCCAGCCAGGCATAGATGGTGTCGAGCGCGGCCTTCGCCCGGTCGATCCGCGCCGGATCGGGGGTCGGCGTGATGAACGGCAGATGTTCGGCGACGATCGCCGAGGTCGGCGTCATCACGTGATTGTCGAACACCCGGTCCATGAAGCGCACGTCGAGCGCGTCTTCGTCTTCCCACGGGATCAGCTGGTCGGTCTCGGGATAGCGCTGGTCGAGATGTTCGATGATGATCGAGCTTTCGATCAGCACCAGCCCGTCATCCTCCAGCACCGGGAATTTGCCGAGCGGCCAGAGCGCGGTCAGTTCGGCGCCATGATCGGGATGATCGGGGCCGATCGGTTTGAAATCGAACGGCAGCGCCTTTTCATACAGCGCGATCAGCGCCTTCCAGGTGTAGGACGAAAAGGGATGGCCGAACAGCGCGCGCGTCACGCGGCACCCCCCGCCGCCGCCTCGAGCGCGGCGATGTCGATCTTCACCATCGCCGTCATCGCCGCCATCACCCGCGCGCGCACCTCGGCATCGTCGTGGTGCATCAGCTCGGTCAGGCGGCGCGGGGTGATTTGCCAGCGCAGCCCGAAGCGATCCTTCAGCCAGCCGCACGCGATCGGCGCGCCGCCGTCGGCGGTCAGCGCGTCCCATAGCCGGTCGGTCTCGGCCTGATCGGCGGTGTCGATCTGGAGCGACACCGCGTCGTTGAAAGCGGTCTGCGCGCCGCCGTTCATCGCGAAAAAAGCCTGGCCGTAGAGGGTGAAGTCGATCGTCAACACCGACCCCGCGCGCCCGCCGG
Organism: Proteobacteria bacterium SG_bin5; assembly: GCA_002083475.1. Taxonomy (GTDB): domain Bacteria; phylum Pseudomonadota; class Alphaproteobacteria; order Sphingomonadales; family Sphingomonadaceae; genus Sphingomonas. Next base: position 11,370 of record LWDI01000015.1, on the reverse strand, counting down.
GATAGTCGCTGGCGGCACGCAACACGCGCCCGGGCTGGAACGCGTCGCCGAACGCGCTCGCATAAAGTCGCACCGCTTCCTCGGCGCGCCCGTCGAACCACAGGCAAGTGGTGAGCCCGCTCATGCGCCTTGCACCGCGCCGAACATCGCGCCCGGCGGATCGCGCGCCACGATGACGCGCCCGCCGCCCGGCACCGGCGTCGGCTCCAGGATCACGGTGCCGCCCCCCGCGCCGACCGCCGCCGCCGCCGCGTCCACATCGGCGACTTGGGTGTAGAACAGCCAGGCCGGGGGTACTTCCTGCTGCATCACCCCGCCGAGCACGGTGCCCTGGTGATCGATGAAGGCGTAATCGCCCGTCGGCCCCATGTTCAGACGCTCGTCGAAGGTCCAGCCGAACAGCCGGCCATAAAAGTCGAGCGCGGCCGCCTGGTCGCTCGTCGACAGCTCGTTCCAGGCGACCTGGCCGAGCGTGCCGGGCGCAAAGACGCTGCTGGTGTCGTTCGGATCGGCGGGGGTAGGGCGCATCAGATAGAAGACCGCGCCTTGCGGATCGGTGACGAGCGCGAAACGCCCGACGCCGGGCATGTCGTGCGCCGGCATCAGCGTGCGACCGCCCGCTGCCGCGATCGTGCCGACCGCCGCGTCGACATCATCGACGTTCAGATAGCCGACCCAGGCCGCGCCCGCGCCGCCGGCGATCATCTCGGGGGTGAGCGTCAGCACGCCGCCGACATGGCCCCCGGGCGTCGCGATCATGCGATAATCGATCGCGCCCGAGGCTTCGGCCTCGATCGTCCAAGCGAAGACGCGCTCGTAAAACGCCTTGGCCGCCTGAGGATCGGGCGTCATCAGCTCATACCAAATGAAGCTGCCGGCGGGGTTGGGCATCTCAAGCCTCCAGCGTTACGACGGGGACGAAACCACCGAAGATCATCCGCTTGCCGTCGAACGGCATCGGGATGGCCATCAGCGCCTGATTTTCCATCAATTTGGCGAAAGCGGCGTCACGCGTTGCCTTGTCGGGCCATTCGATCCAGGAAAAGGCGACCGCTTCTTCCTCTTGAGCGGCGACCGCGCGGAAGAAATCGGTGTGTTGGCCGCGCGGCACGTCGTCCGACCAGCATTCGACGATGCGCAGCGCCCCCTCGGCAAGGAAAAAGGCGTCGACCTTTTCGGCATGCTCGACGAACGCCGCGCGGTTTTCGGGCGCGACGGGGATCACGAAGCCATCGACATAAGCCATCTCAAGCCGCCCTGATCGGCGCGCCGATCGACCAAGTGAAGCCGAAGGGATCGGCGATCTGGCCATAACGATCGCCCCAAAATTGGTCGCCGATGGGCATCGTCACGCTCGCGCCCGCCGCGACCGCGCGCTCGAACCAGGCGTCGGCGTCGTCGACCTGCAGATGGAGCACCACGCCCTCGGGCGTGCCCGCCGCCTGGCCGCCGCGATATTCGGGGAAATCATCGTGGAGCATCAGCAAGGCGCCGTTGATGTGGAGATGCGCGTGCATCAGCCTTTTGCCGTCATCGGCCAAGCCGCGCACCTGCTCGGTGGCGCCGAGCGCGCGGACATACCAGTCGATCGCCTCGGCGCCGCGCCCGTCGCGAATGCAGATATGCGGGGTGATGCCCGTGGTGGGGCCTTGTGGTGCATCGGTCATCCCATCCTCCCTCCTCGCTCCGCCCGACTCGGGCGGGCGTCTGGAGCGTAGCGCATCGTACCCGCAAAGGCGCTCGACTTTCGCCGCGCCCGCGCGTTAGGGAGGCGCGCGAAAGGCCCGATGATGAACGATCTCCCCAATAGCCAGCCCGATAGCCGCGCGACGACGTTGCTCGCCGCCCCCGACAAGAAGGTGAGCGCGCGCGAGCTGTTCGGGATCGACAGCGACATGATGGTCCCCGCCTTCAGCGAGGCGGACGAGCGCGTGCCCGATCTCGATCCGGCCTATGTGTTCGATCCGGACACGACGCTCGCGATCCTGGCGGGCTTCGCGCACAACCGGCGGGTGATGGTGCAGGGCTATCACGGCACCGGCAAATCGACGCATATCGAGCAGGTCGCCGCGCGGCTGAACTGGCCGTGCATCCGCATCAATCTGGACGCGCACATCAGCCGCATCGACTTGATCGGCCGCGACGCGATCGTGCTGCGCGAGGGCCAGCAGGTAACCGAGTTCCGCGAAGGCCTGCTCCCCTGGGCGCTGCAAACGCCGACCGCCTTGGTGTTCGACGAATATGACGCGGGCCGCCCCGACGTGATGTTCGTGATCCAGCGCGTGCTGGAAACCGAGGGCAAGCTGACGCTGCTCGATCAGAACCGCGTGATCCGCCCCAATCCCTGGTTCCGCTTGTTCGCGACCGCCAATACGGTGGGCTTGGGCGATACCAGCGGGCTCTATCACGGTACGCAGCAGATCAACCAGGGGCAGATGGACCGCTGGAACATCGTCGTCACCTTGAACTATCTGCCGGCGGCGACCGAGGCGCGGATCGTGCTGGCGAAGTCGGGCGAATATGATCAGCCGCAGGGCAAGCAGGTCGTCGAGAATATGGTGCGCGTCGCGGACCTGACGCGGCGCGGCTTCGTCAATGGCGATATTTCGACCGTGATGAGCCCGCGCACGGTGATCAGCTGGGCGCAAAACGCGCTGATCTTCGGCAGCGTCGGCTTCGCCTTCCGGCTGACTTTCCTCAACAAATGCGACGAGGCCGAGCGTTCGCTGATCGCCGAATATTATCAGCGGGTGTTCGGCGAGGATCTGCCCGAAAGCGTCGCGGCCAAGGCCTGAACCGCGAGGATCATCACCAGCGGCGTCACCAGATAGCGGTGACGCTCGCCGAATTCGAACCACAAGCCGATGCCGGCGATCGCGATGAGGAGCGCGAGCGTCCATCCCGCGAGCAGCGGCGACGCGCGGCGCGCGGCCAGCGCGGCGGGGACGAGGAGCGTGAGATACGCGCCTTGCAGGATCGCGGTGAGCGGCGCGTGGAGCGCGGGCGCGATCGGCGGGCTGGTGTGGCGATAGCGCGCGAGCGTCGCTTCCTCATAAGCTAGGCCACTCAGCACCGACCAACCGCTTTCGCGCAAGAAACCGAACGGTTGCTCGGCGATCCGCGCGAGCGCGGCGCGACCCATCACGTCCGCGCGATCGGGCTCGCTCAGCTGGAACAGCGCGGGGTCGATCGGCAGCCCCAGCCGGCCGAGCGCGACATTGGTCATGAAGCCCGACGCGGTGGTGAAGGGCACGAAGCGATCGAAGATCAGCCAGTTGCGCAGCCACCAGGGGCTCATCACCAGCACCAGCGCGGGGGCGACGACGAGCCCGAGCCGCACGGTGCGCCACCAGCCCCGCTCGCCGATCAGCACCAGCGCGAGCGCTAGCGGCGCGAGCGCGAGCGACGGCTGGGTGAGCGCGAGCAGCCCCCAAAGCACCCCGGCGAGCGCGGCGAGCGTGTCGCGCGGGGCGTCGCGCCAGGCGACCGCCACGCGCAGCAACGCGATGCCGAGGAGCAGAGTCAGCCCTTCCTTGTGCGGGATGGCGCCCGCGAGCGCGAAGCTGGGATAAGCGAAATAGAGCAGCCCGGCGCGCGCGCCCGCGGCGCCGGCGAAACGTCGCCCGAGCCCGGCCAGCAGCCAGGCGGCGAGCGCGTCGGTGAGTGTCGTCAGCGCGAGCGTCGCCCAAAGGCTCGCGCCGAACAGCGCCCACCAGCCGGCGAGCAGCAGCGGATAGAGCGGCGGGAAATAGGCGCGCAGGTTTTGGCCGTAGCGCCAATCATCGGTCACCAGCCCGCGCCCGTCGAGCACGGCATGGGCGAGGTTCGAATAATTCATCGGATCGGCGCCGAGCGCGACGCCGCTCACGAAATAGGTCGAGACGCAGCGCAGCGCGAGCGCGGCGGCAATGGCGAGCGGCACCGCGTGGCGTGGCCTCACCCCCAGCCGTTCGGGCGCGACGATGATCGCGAGCAGCGCGAGCCAGGCGCCGCATCCCAGCACGCCCCAGAAAGGCGCGCGGTAAAGCGCGACCGCCTCGACCGCCGCCGCCGCCACGGCGATGCCGGCGAGCTGCACGGTCAGCAATGGCGGGGCGAAGCGCGAGATGTAGCGCGAAGCGAGCGGCATGGCGCAAGCCTATGCCGCAAAGATTGCGATTTCTCAATCTTCGGATTGGGCCGCGCCCTGATCGACCGCCTGGCCCCAATCCCCCGCGCTCGCCATCCACAGCGCGGTTGCCGCCGCCGCCGCAGTATCGGCGCGCAGGATGCGGGGGCCGAGCCCGATCGCCACCGCTTGCGGCAGCGCGCGGATCGCGTCGCGCTCCTCCGCCGTGAAGCCACCCTCGGGGCCGATCAGGATCGCTGCCGGGCCCGCTCGCGTCGCCATCGCGGCGCTCGCGGGGGCGCCGCCGGTTTCATCGGCGAAGAACAGCGCGCGCCCCGCCGGCCAGTCGCGCAGCAACGCGGCGAGCTTCACCGGCTCGGCGAGTTCGGGCACCGCCGTGCGCCCGCATTGCTCGGCCGCCTCGACCATATGCGCGAACAGCCGCTCGCCGTTCAGCCGGTCGACCACGGTGCGCTGGGTGAGCACCGGCACCAGCCGCGCGACGCCGAGTTCGCTCGCTTTTTCCGCCACCCAATCGATTCGCCCTTTCTTGAGCGGGGCAACGCAGAGCCACAGATCGGGCACGGCCTCCATGTCACGCAAGCGTTCACGCACCTTGAGCGTCACCGCGCGCTTGGCGACATCGCTCACCACCGCGAGCCATTCGCCGCTCGCGCCATCGAACAATTTCACCGGATCGCCGGGCGCGAGCCGCATCACTTGCGCGAGATAATGCGCCTGCGGCCCCTCGATCACGCGCGCGCCCGGCGCGATCGGCGCGGCGACGAACAGGCGCGGGGTCGATCGCGGCGGCCAGGCGGGAATGGCGGGCATCGCCCCATCGCATAGCGGGCGTCGCGCGGCGCGTCATCTGGCACATCGCGCTGTTTCCCTTTGCGGCATGATCGGCTAAAGCTCCCCACTTGAACCAAAGGGTGCGAAGCCGAATGTCCGTGGAACCGAAGACCCCGTTGCTCGATCAAGTGCGTTATCCCGCTGATCTGCGGAAGCTTTCGCCCGAGCAACTGCCCCAGCTCGCCGACGAGCTGCGCCAAGAGGTGATCGCGGCGGTGGGCGTCACCGGCGGCCATCTGGGCTCGGGGCTCGGCGTGGTCGAGCTGACGGTCGCGATCCATTACGTCTTCAACACGCCCGACGATCGGCTGGTTTGGGACGTCGGCCACCAATGCTATCCCCACAAGGTGATCACCGGCCGGCGCGACCGCATTCGCACGCTGCGCATGGGCGGCGGCCTTTCGGGCTTCACCAAGCGCGCCGAAAGCGAGTTCGATCCGTTCGGCGCGGCGCACAGCTCGACCTCGATCTCGGCGGCGCTCGGCTTCGCGATGGCGAACAAGTTGAGCGACAAGCCCGGCAAGGGGATCGCGGTGATCGGCGACGGCGCGATGTCGGCCGGCATGGCCTATGAGGCGATGAACAACGCCGCCCAGGCCGGCAATCGGCTGGTCGTGATCCTGAACGACAACGACATGTCGATCGCCCCGCCGGTGGGCGGCCTTTCGGCCTATCTCTCGCGCATCGTCTCCAGCCGCGAGTTTCTGGGCTTCCGCGATTTCGCGCGCAAGGTCGCCAAGCGGCTGCCGCGCCCGCTCGCCGAAGGCCTCAAGAAAACCGACGAATTCGCGCGCGGCCTGGCGATGGGCGGCGCCTTGTTCGAGGAGCTGGGCTTTTACTACGTCGGCCCGATCGACGGGCATAATCTCGATCAGCTGATCCCGGTGCTCGAAAACGTCCGCGATGCCGAGGAAGGGCCGATCCTGGTCCATGTCGTGACGCAAAAGGGCAAGGGCTATGCCCCGGCCGAGGCGGCGGCGGACAAATATCACGGCGTGCAAAAGTTCGACGTGATCACCGGCGCGCAGCAAAAGGGTCCGCCGGGGCCGCCCGCTTATCAAAACGTCTTCGGCGAAACGCTCGCCAAGCTCGCGAACGACGATCCGCGCATCGTCGCGATCACCGCCGCCATGCCCTCGGGCACCGGCGTCGACAAATTCGCCAAGGCGCATCCGAGCCGCGCCTTCGACGTCGGCATCGCCGAGCAGCACGCGGTCACCTTCGCGGCGGGGCTTGCGGCGCAAGGGATGCGCCCGTTCTGCGCGATCTATTCGACTTTCCTCCAGCGTGCTTATGACCAGGTGGTCCACGACGTCGTGATCCAGAATCTGCCGGTGCGCTTCGCGATCGATCGCGCGGGGCTGGTCGGCGCCGACGGCTGCACCCATGCTGGCAGCTTCGACATCACTTACCTGGCGACGCTCCCCAACATGGTGGTGATGGCCGCCGCCGACGAGGCCGAGCTGGTCCATATGACCTATACGGCGGTCGAATATGACGCGGGGCCGATCGCGCTGCGCTATCCGCGCGGCAATGGCGTCGGCGTGCCGCTGCCGGAGGTGCCGCAGAAGCTCGAGATCGGCAAGGGCCGCATCGTGCGCGAGGGCAAGAAGGTCGCGATCCTCTCGCTCGGCACGCGCCTCGCCGAAGCGCTCAAGGCCGCCGACGCGCTCGAGGCGCGCGGGCTCTCGACGACGGTCGCCGATCTGCGCTTCGCCAAGCCGCTCGACGAGGAGTTGATCCGCCGCCTGCTCACCAGCCATGAAGTCGCGGTGACGATCGAGGAAGGCGCGGTCGGCGGGCTCGGCGCGCATGTGCTGACCTATGCGAGCGACGCCGGGTTGATCGACGCGGGCCTGAAACTGCGCACCATGCGTTTGCCCGATCGCTTCCAGGATCAGGACAAGCCCGAATTGCAGTATAAGGAAGCCGGGCTAGACGCCGACGCCATCGTCGACCAGGTGCTGAAGGCGCTGCGGTGGAACGAGGGGGCGGTGACGGAGGAAGCGCGGGCGTGAAGGCTCTGACAGGGTTGGTTTTGGCGGCGACCGCGCTCGCGGCGCCCGCGCTGGCGGTGCGCGGGAAACCGGCCGACGATGGCATCACCCTCACCGTCGCGGTGGATAACGTGCGCGTCGCCAAGGGCGTGGTGCATATCGATCTGTGCCGCGAAGAGGAATTTCTAAAGGATTGCCCGATCAGCGCCGAAACCCCGGCGGTGCACGGCCGCACCGTGCTCGTCCTCCACGGCCTGCGCCCCGGCACCTATGCCGTGGAGGCGACGCTCGACGAAAATCACAATGGCAAGAACGATCGCGCGCTGTTCGGCATTCCCAAGGAAGGCGTCGGCTTTTCGAACGATGCGCCGATCCGGCTCGCCCCGCCACGCTGGAAGGATGCGATGTTCGAGCTGCACGCCGACAAGATGATCGAGCTCAAGCTCCGCTATTTCACCGGCCCGCGGAGCTGAGAGCGGCGTGCGCGCGGCGCAGCAATGGATTTATCGCGCTGTGTCGTTCAGCGCGGGGCGCCCCTGGCTGTTCGCGGCGCTGCTCGGCGCGCTGACGGCGCTCGCCGCCTGGTTCACCGTCACTCATTTCCAGATGACGACCGACACCGGCGCGCTGATCTCGCCCAAGGTGCAGTGGCGGCAAGACGAGGCGGCGGTCGACAAGGCTTTTCCCCAGCTCACCCAATCGATGCTGGTGATCGTCGACGGCGCGACCCCCGAGCTCGCCGAACGGGGCGCGGCAAGGCTCGCCGAGCGGCTGGCGGCGGACAAGGCGCATTTCCGCACCGTCAAACGCCCCGATGGCGGGCCGTGGTTCGATCGCGAGGGCGTGCTCTTCGGCTCGGTCGAGGAAGTGCGGCAATCGACCCAGGGGCTGATCCGCGCGCAACCCTTGCTCGGCCCGCTCGCCGCCGATCCCAGCTTGCGCGGGGTCGCGCAAGCGCTCGGCACGGTCGCGACCGGGGTGACGAACGGCGCGACGAGCTTCGCCGAGTCCGACGCGGCGCTGGTCGCGCTCGACGATGCGCTGCGCGCGGCGATCGCGGGCAATCCTGCCTATTTCTCATGGCAGCGGCTGTTCGCGAGCAAGGGCGGACCGGTGCCGCCGCTGCGCCGGCTGATCCTCACCCGCCCGGTGCTCGACTATGGCGATCTGAAGCCAGGCCATGCCGCGACCGACGCGGTGATGGCGGCGGCGCGCGCGCTCGGGCTCGACGCGGCGCATGGCGTGCGCGTGCAAGTGACGGGCGAAGTGCCGCTGAGCGACGAGGAATTCTCGACGCTCGAGGAGAATATCGGCTTCGTCGGGCTAGTGATGGCGCTCGCGATGCTCATTACTTTGTGGTTCGCGACCAAATCGGTGAAGACCACCGCCGCGATCGTGGTGACGACGCTCGCCGGGCTGGTGATCACGACCGCGCTCGGGCTGCTCGCGGTCGGGCAGTTCAACTTGATCTCGGTCGCTTTCATTCCGCTGTTCGTCGGCCTCGGCGTCGATTTCGGGATTCAGCTCACCGTGCGCTTCAATGAAGAGCGGCTCGCCGGGCGACGCGTGGTCGAGGCGTTGAAGGAAGCCGCCTGCGCGCTCGGCGCGCCGCTCGCGCTCGCGGCGGGGGCGATTTTCCTGGGGTTCGGGGCGTTTCTGCCGACCTATTATATCGGCATCGCCGAACTCGGGACGATCGCCGGCATGGGGATGATCGTCGCGCTGCTGCTTTCGGTCACGCTGCTCCCGGCGCTGCTCGTGCTGATGCACCCGGCGCGCCCGCGCCGCGAAGTGGGCTTTGCCGAGGCGGCGCCGCTCGACCGCTGGCTGCTGCGCCACCGGCGCGGCGTGCTTTGGGCGTTCGGCCTGTCGATGGCCGCGAGCATCGCGCTGCTGCCCTTGGTGGTGTTCGATTTCAACCCGATCCATTTGCGCGATCCGCAAGGCCCGGCGATGCGCGCGCTCACCGATCTGATGCGCGATCCGCTGCGCACCCCCAACACCATTTACGTGCTCGCCAAAAATCCCGACGCGGCGGCGACCTGGGCGCGGCGCGCCGAACGGCTGCCGCAAGTCGCGCAGGCCGTGTCGATCGATAGTTTCGTCCCCGGCGATCAAGGCGCCAAGCTCGCGCTGATCGAGGATGCCGCGCTGCTGCTCGACCTGACGCTCAACCCCTTCGACACCGCGCCGCCGCCGAGCGACGCCGAAACCGTCGCCGCGTTGCAAAGCGCGTCGGCCGCGCTCGTCCAAGCCGCCGCCGGCAAGCCGGGCGAGGCGAATGCCCATGCGCTCGCGCTCGGGCGCACGCTCGCCCGCCTCGCCGCCGCCCCGCCCGAAGCGCGCGCGCGGGCGAGCGCGGCGATCGTCCCTCCGCTCCAGGTGATGCTCGATCAGGCGCGCGCGGTGCTCCAAGCCGAGCCGGTGACGCGCGACACGCTGCCGCGCGAGATCGCCGAGGATTGGGTCACCGCCGATGGCCGCGCGCAGGTGCAGGTCTTCCCCAAGGGCGACAGCAATGACAATCGCGTGCTCGCCGATTTCGTGGTCGCGATGCGCAAGATCGCCCCGCATTTGACCGGGCTGCCCGTCTCCACCCAGGAAGCCGCGAAAACCGTCGCGCGCGCCTTCGTGCAAGCCGGGATCATCGCGCTCGCGCTGGTGAGCTTGTTGCTCTGGCTGGTGCTGCGCGATTGGCGCGAGGTGGCGTTCACGCTCGCGCCGGTGGTGCTCTCGGGCTTTTTGACGCTGGGGACGTGCGTGGTGATCGGCCAGCCGATCAACTTCGCCAACATCATCGCCTTCCCGCTGTTGTTCGGGGTGGGGGTGGCGTTCCACATCTATTTCGTGATGGCGTGGCGCGGCGGGGCGACCGATCTGCTGCAATCGAGCCTCGCGCGCGCGATCCTGTTTTCGGCGCTCGCGACGGGGAGCGCGTTCGGCGCGCTCTGGCTCTCGCGCCACCCGGGGACGGCGAGCATGGGCAAGATCTTGATGATCTCGCTCGCCTGGACCTTGGTGTGTGCGCTGATCTTCGAACCCGCGCTGCTGGGGCCGCCGCGCGACACGAAAAAGGCGTAGCGTAGGGAAGGGGCGGCGGCGCTCGCCGAGGGTGGGGCCCTCATCGGCGGGGGCGCTAGAGCTGTTTGCGATCGAACCGGTTCGCTCCTCCCCTGTAAGGGGAGGTGGCACGCCGCAGGCGTGACGGAGGGGTGTCCCCGGCAGTTCGAGGGCGACACCCCTCCACCATTCGCGACGCGAATGGTCCCCCTCCCCCTCTGGGGGAGGAGCTTTTTCCGTCGAGCTATTGGTTCGGTGTGATCGCAAACAGCTCTGGAAATCGTTTCCGGAGGTTTGTCGCAAACTTTTGTCGTCACCCCGCCCTCGAGCCGGGGTCCCGCTTCGCCTGCCGTCGCTAAGCCAGCGGGACCGCGGGTCGAGCCGGGGAGACGGGCCGCGAAGAACGGCGGGCAAGCGTCAGCGTGGTTGCGCGGGGAGTTGCTCGGGCGGGGTGACGTTCGCGTCGGGCGCGCGCGTGGTGCCGGGGTCGGCGGCGGGCGCCGCCTCGCCCGGATCGCCCGGATCGGTGAGCGGATCGTCGAGCGGCGAGCGCTGTTTGCGGCCGCGCAGTTCGTCCACCTCGACCTTGCGATCCTGCAAATAAAGCGAGCGGATCGTCGCATAGGGATCGGCGGCGGTGCGGGTGATCATCTTGAACTGAACATCGGTATCGATCCGCTGCTGCAGCCCCAGCACCAACGCCCGCCCGATTTGATAATCGATCCGATCGAAGGGCTCGCCGATCGCGAGCGGATAAATCAACCCCTGCGCCTGATCGCCGAGCGTGTCGCGCAGGGTGGAGGGGCCGATCAGCGGCAGAAACAGATAAGGCCCAGGTCCCACGCCATAGCGCGCGAGCGTGTTGCCAAAGCCATTGTTGCGATGCGGCAGGCCCTCGCCCTTGGCGACGTCGATCAACCCGCCGATCCCCAATGTGGTGTTGATGGTGAAGCGGCCGAGGGTGCGGATCGCCTTGCCGGGGCGCAGCTGGAGCAGATCGTTGAGGAAGACGAGCGGTTCGCTGACGTTGACGAGCAAATTGCGCAGCGCCAGCCGGATCGGCTTGGGGATGATCGTCTTGTAGATGATCGCGAGCGGGCGGAAGAAGATGCGGTCGAGCGTCAAATTGAGCTTATACATCGCCCGGTTGAATTTTTCATAGCGATCGCCCTTGGCATGGCCGCTCGGCGCGGCGAGCGCGACGTCGGGCGCGGCGATCGGCGCGGGCTCGGCCTGTTCGCCGGGCTGGGCGATCACATAAGCGATCGCCGGCGGCGGCGCGGCGGTGATCTCCAGCGCCGCCGCGCCGCCATCGATGGGGGCGGCGACGGGGGCGGCGGTGGGCGCCTC
>LWDI01000014.1 GCA_002083475.1 Proteobacteria bacterium SG_bin5 | reverse complement strand
AGCGCCCAGGTGTGCGGGGTGGGGCGCCGGCTCGGCTTCGACCGAAGGAAGCGGGGCCGCCTCGACCTCGGCGGATGGCAGCGGTGCCGCCGCGACCTCGTCGGCGCGCTCGGGCTCGGTCTCCGGCGGCGCGATGGGCGGCGCCTCGGCCGCCTCGGCGATCGGCCGGGGTTCGGACGCGTCGGTGAGCGGCTGGGGGGCGAGGGGTTGGGACGCGACCGGCTCGGGCTCGCCCGCGTCGTGCCGCGCCAGCGCGCTTTCCAGCCGCGCGATGCGGCGCAGCTTTTCGGCGAGCAACGTCTCGCTCTGATCGCGATAGGCCGCGTAATAGTCGCGCTCGACGATGAAGCGCCGCCGCCACACGCCGCCGCTGCGATTGGCGGCATAGCCCGCCGCCAGCCCGCCCAGAAAGGCGGCCGCGACGATCGCGAACAGCAGCAGCGGGGAAAGCGTCATCACCTATATCCGGGCCTGAACATGCGAATCGTTGTGAGCCCGGGGGGCGCGGCGATCAAGCGCGGTTTTGCGCTGTTTCGGCGCGCTAATTCCCATGGCTGAACGCATCGGCGATCGAACAGGCCGCCGGACCCAGGATCACGACGAACAAGGTCGGCAGAATGAACAGGATCAGCGGCACCGTCATGATCGCGGGCAGGCGCGCGGCTTTCTCCTCGGCGCGCATCATTCGTTCGTTGCGGAATTCGGCCGAAAGCACGCGCAGCGCCGAGGCGAGCGGGGTGCCATATTTCTCGGTTTGCACCATCGTCGTCACCACGCCCTTCACCGCGTCGAGATTGACGCGCGCCGCCAGATTTTCGAAGGCCTGGCGGCGATCGGTGAGGAAGCCGAGTTCGATCGAGGTGAGGGTGAATTCCTCGCCCAATTCGGGATAGGCCTTGCCGAGTTCGCGCGCGACGCGGGCGAAGGCGGCGTCGACGGTCAACCCCGCCTCGGCGCAGATCACCAGCAGATCGAGCGCGTCGGGCAGCCCTTTGCGGATCGCGTGGCTGCGCTTGGTGATGAGATTGCTGAGATAGATGTCGGGCGCCTTGTACGACAGGACGAAACTGCCCGCGACGAGGCCATAGGCCTTGAGCGGCGACCAATCGGCGAACATGCTGGTGCCATAGACGAGATAGAGCATCAGCCCGCCGAACACGATCGGCAGCACCAGCCGCGCGAAAATCACCGCGACGCCATATTCCTTCGAACGGATGCCCGCTTGCAGCAGCTTTTGCTGCGCGACCTTCAGCTGCTCGTCTTGCAGCACCTTGAGCGATTGCAGAATGTCGCGGATGCGGTCGGTGGTTTGGTTCTGGCGAATGAGGCTCGCGCGCCGCTTGGAGGTCGAAGCGGTGATGCCCGCCTTCAATTGCTCGCGGCGTTCGTTGAGCGCCTTCACCCGCTTCGCCATCGGATCGCGCACCGACAGCGCGGTATAGACCGCGAACAGCGTCGCGAAGGTCGCGACCGCGACCAGAATCGTCGCGACCGCATAGACATCGACCCCCATCAGGGTCGGCGGGCGTTGCGGCACGAAGGCGAGGAGCGCGAGCATCGGCTAAATCTCGAAACTGACCATCTTGGCCATGATGAAGGCACCGATGCTCATCCAGATCAGCCCGCCGATGCCGGCGACCATCAGGCGTTGATCGGTGAAGAAGTGCATCAGATATTCCTGGTTGACCATCCACACCAAGCCGAAGACGATGAACGGCAGCGAGCCGACGATATAGGCCGAGGCCTTGGATTCGGACGACATCGCCTTGATCTTGAGCTTCATTTGCGCGCGCCCGCGCAGCACCGTCGCCAGGTTCGAGAGCGTCTCGGCCAGGTTGCCGCCGGTCTCGCGCTGAATGGCGATGGTGATGCAGAAGAATTGAAATTCGGGCGTGCCGAGCCGATCGGCGGTTTCCTGGAGCGCCACGTCCATGGTGCGGCCGATCTTCATCTTGTCGGTGATCGCGCGGAATTCGACGCCGACCGGACCTTGCACTTCCTGCGAGACGACCTGCATCGTCTCGCCGATCGGCAGGCCAGAGCGCAGCCCGCGCACGAGCAATTCGATCGCATCGGGGAATTTGGCGGTGAATTTCTTCACCCGGCGCCCGATCGCCATGCCGACCACCATATGCGGCAGCCAGGCCGCGAGGAACAGGCCGAGCAGCAACGCGAGGATGACCGGCATGCCGCGCAGCGTCAACAGCGCCCCGACCGTGACCAAAATGCCCGCGGAGACCATGCCATATTGGCCCACGGTCCAATTCTGCCCGGTCATCGCCAACCGCTTTTGCAGCTGGGCGGGATTGGGCAGGAAGCGCAGAAACGCCTGGTCGATCCGCGTCGCCTGATTCGTCTTGATCTTGCGCAGTTGCGCCTCGACCGTCGCCGCGGGGGTGCCGATATGCCGCTCGGTGAGCGACTTCAGCCGCCGCGTCTTGATGCGATCGGCATTGGGGCCGCTCGTCGCGAGCACCAACAGCCCCAGCGCGGCGAGCGCGCCGAGCACCAGCAGGGCAAGGGCAAGCATCGGCGGCATCAGCGCGCGGTCTCCAAAATTCGGCGCGCGCGGCTCACGCCTTGGGCGCGCGCTTGGGCATCATGGCTTTCAGATCGGCGAATTTGCCGAGCAGCGAGCCGCCTTGCTTGGCGCCGTCCTGGGGCTTGGCCTTGCCGCCCTTGGCCGGCGCTTCCTCGAAGCCGTCGGTCACGCTCAACAGCCGCGTGGCGAGCGGCAGCAGCGGCGCGATCGTCTTGCTGCCCTTGCCCGCCTCGGCGAGCGTCTTGCCGAGCTTGGCCGCCTGAGCGGCGAGCTTCTGATCGAAGTTGAGCAGCACATCGACCTTGCGCTCGATCGAATTTTCGAAATCCTTGCGGCTGATTTCGAGCGGCGCGGCGCCATGGACCTTGTTGGCGAGCACGAAGGGCTGCGCCTGCGACGCATTCTGCTTGAGCCAGGCGAGGATGCGGATCGTGTCGCGCGCCGCCGCCAGCGTCAGTTCGGTGACGATCACCGCGACCTGCACCTCGCTCATCAGATGCGGATGGTTGACGAGCATCGCGCGCGGCAGATCGGTGATGGTGCATTCGAACGCCGCGCGCATTTCCTCTTGCAGCTGATAGAAAGCCGAGCCGTCGCTGATGAGCGGCGCGTTGATCGGCGCTTCGGCCGAGAGGATCGCGAGCCGCTCGCCCGCGCGCACCATCGCGCGCTCGATGAACAGCCCGTCGATACGGCTGGGGTTTTCGATCGCGTCGGTGAGGCCGCGCCCGGGTTCGAGATCGAGCGCGAGCGCGGCGGTGCCGAAATGTACGTCGAGATCGAGCAGCGCGGTCGCGCGCGCGTGTTTCTCGCTGATCAGCCAGGCGAGCGAGGTGGCGATGGTCGACGCGCCGACCCCGCCGCGCGTGCCGATCACCGCGATGCTGCAATGCGGCCGCTCGACCCCCAGATCGACCGGCTTGGGGGCATTGAGCAGCGCCTGCGCGGTCGCGAACGCCTCGCGCAGCAGATCGGGGCTCAAGGGCTTGAGCAGATAATCCTGAATGCCGCTCGCGACGAGATCGCGGTAGAGCCGCACGTCGTTCACCTGGCCGGCGGCGATCACCACCGTGCCCGGCTCGCACACTTCGGCGAGCGCGTTGATGTCGTTGAGCGGATCGCCGCTTTCGGACAGGTCGACGAACAGGATTTGCGGGCTCGCGGCGACCGACAGCGTCTGAACGGCGTTGCGCAGGCCGCCCTTGTTGACCTTTTCGGGCGCCCAGCCGAGTTCGCCCGCGATATTGCGGATCGTCTCGGCGGTCGGTTCGTCGCAGACGAAGCCGACGAACGGGTCACGCGTGGTGGGACGCCAAGGTGCGTTCATCTCAATTGCCTCCCTTGGCGCGTTCCGTTTTGATCTGGTTGCCCGCGCCCGTCGGCGGCGCGGCGCGCAGCGTGTTGACCGCGCGCGCGCCGGTCACCGGATCGATCGCGACCGCGCCCGTCTGGCCGAGCACCAGATCCTCGGGCCGCGCGACCATCGCCGCCAAATTGGTATTGGTCGCACAGCCGTGGTTCGAGCCGCTATTGCCCTCGAATTCGGGATATTGGACGCGGGTGAAATCGGGGCAGCCCGGCACGCGCGCGACCGAACGGGTGACGACCACCCGCAGCGTGCCCGGCGCGACCGCCGCCTGGGTGATCGGCGCGCCGTCGCTCAGCATCAGCCCATAAGGCGCGATGATGCCGGCGATCTGCGCGCGCGCCGCGGGGCTCGTGCCGGCCGCGCCATCGTCGATCGCGACGCGGTCGCCATAGCTCAGCTTGAGCGAGGCCAGCCAGCCCGCCAGCCGCTGCGCCTCGCCCGCCGCCAGGCCGCTCGCGTCGGTGCCGACGTCGAACGCGTAATCGGTGCGCGAGACGACCGGTTGGTGGACCGATTCGAGCCCGCGATTCTGGGTCCCCGTGCAGGCGGCGAGCAGCGCGGGCAGGGCGAAGGCGAGCAGCGGACGCGGTTTCATCGGGTCGATCTCCGGATCATTGCAGGCTGAAGCCCGGCGCGGCGCTGGGCTGTTTACGCGGATCGGCGGGCATCGCCTTTTCCTCGCGCCCGCGGCTCGCCGGCTGGGCGGGGGCGGGCGGCGCGCCGACGGGGGGCGCGCCGAGCACGCCGATCGTGGGCTGCGCGCTTTCGGGCGCGGCGAGGCTCGGCTTGGGGCGGCTGCCGCCGGTGGTGCCCTTGCCGAGTTCGCCCAGGAACACGCGGCCGAGATCGGTCGGCGCCTTATAGCCGTCGGTCGGCAGCGCGATGTCGCCGGCGTTGACCGGCTTCACCAGATAAGGCGTGATCACGATCACCAGCTCGGTTTCGTTGCGCTGGAACGAATTGGAGCGGAACAGCGCGCCGAGGATCGGCACGTCGCCCAGGCCCGGCGCCTGATCGATCGAGTTGTTGTGATTGTTCTGCAACAGCCCGGCGATCATGAAGCTCTGCCCCGAGCCGAGCTCGAGCGTCGTCTCCGCGCGCCGGGTCGAGAGCGCCGGGATGGTCGTGCCGCCGATCTGCACCGCGCCGTTGCTCGTCAGCTGCGAGACTTCGGGGCGCACGCGCAGGCTGATCCGCCCGTCCGCCAAGACCGTCGGCGTATAGGAAAGGCTGACGCCATATTGCTTATATTCGACCGACACCGCGCCCAGCCCCTGGCTGATCGGGATCGGAATTTCGCCACCCGCCAGGAAGCTGCCGGTTTCGCCCGAAAGCACGGTGAGATTGGGCTCGGCGAGCGTCGTCACTTGCCCGTTGCGCTCGGCGAGATCGAGCGAGCTGAGGAAGTCCATCCCCAGGAAGCGGCCAGCGGCGCCGAGCGTGGTGCCGTTGGCGATCCCACCGGGGAATTGAAACAGCGTTTGGCCCGGGCGCGCGCCATTGGCATCGACCGGCGCGGTCGGGGTGAACGTGCCGGGCACGGTGGTGATGGCGCCCTGGCGGCCCTGGGTGATGCCGAAGAGGAAATTGCCGCTGTCGCGGTTCTGCAGATTGACGCCGATGTTCTTGACGAAGTTACGGCTGACCTCGGCGAATTTGACCTGAAGATTGACTTGCAGCGGCGTCGCGGTCTTCAGCCGGTTGATGACCGCGATCTTGAGCTGCGCGCCGGGCGCGTTGGGATCGACGCCCGGGTTGAGCGCCGAGGTGACCAGCGCTTGCGCCTGGGCGATGTCATCGGGCGAGCCGACCGTGCCGTTGAGCACCGCGAGCTGACCCGCCATGGTGACGGTGATGTTCGCCCCCGGCAACGCCGCCTGCAACATGCGATCGACCGCGGTGATATTCTGCGCGACGCGCACCCGCGTCGAATAAACGACTTGGCCCGCGCGGTCGGTCGCGAACACGGTCGCTTCGCCGAAGGCGATGCCGAACAAATTGATGTGGCGCGGATCGCGGACGTAAACATCGGCGACATTGGGAGCGGAGACCCACACATCGGCGACGGCGGCGGGGAGCGTGATCAGTTCGCCCTCGCCGATCGAGAGCAGCACTTCGCGGCTGGGGCGTTCGACCCCGGCGGGCAGCGGCGCGATCCGCGCCGGGCGCGCGGCATCGCGCGCGGCGGCGGCGGCGCGC
>LWDI01000013.1 GCA_002083475.1 Proteobacteria bacterium SG_bin5 | reverse complement strand
TCGAGCAGCATCGCGTCGTCGAGCGGTGGCGGCCCGCCGTGCCGCGCGGCGAAGGCGGCGCGCGCCCGCAGCGCCGTCGCGCTCTCGCCCCAGGGAAGCAGCGCCAGGCCATGAGCGCGCACCCCGTCGAGCAGCGCGGCGGCGATCGCCTCGGGATCGGCGCCATCGTCGGCGCCGCTGGCGAGCGCGATCGCGCCCAAGCGGCGCTCGCGCAGCGGCTGCACCGCACCCGTCGCCGGATCGAAGCGCGCGTGGCGGCGGGTTTCGATCCGGTCGCCGAACAGCGGCTCGATGCTCGCCGCCTCGAGCGGTGCGGCCGCGAGGATGCGTGCGCCCGCCGCCATCCCTTGCGTCTCGGCCACCGCGAGCCATTCAGCGCGGGCGAGCGACGAGGTCGGGTCGAGCTTGAAGCCGCGCCCGCCGACCGAGGCCCAATGCTCGCCGCTCACATCGCGCCGCCGCGCGACGCGATCGGGGAAAGCGAGCGCGACGCAGCGCGCGATCGCGTCGGGCGCCAGCGCTAGCCCTCTCCCGCCCGCGGGAGAGGGTTGGGTGAGGGTGGGTTGGTCGGCGATTGGGTGGGCGATTGGGTGCAAGTCCAGGCCCTCACCCAAAGCCTCTCCCGCGCGCGGGAGAGGGCTTTCCCGCCCCGCCCCCGCGAGCTTCGCCCAGCGCGCGGCGAGCTTGCGCGCGGCCTCGGCCTTGCCGCCGCGCTCGCGCCGCCAGCGCTGGAGCCGCGCTTCGAGATCGGGGTCATTGCCCCCCAGCCCGCGTTCGCCGAGCAACACCGCGACCTCGGCGGCGGTCTGGCCCAGCCCCCGCGCCGCCCCCGCGATCAGCATATGCGCGAGCCGGGGCGGCAGCGGCAGGCGCGCGATCGCGGCGCCATGCGGCGTCACCCGACCACCACCATCGAGCGCGCCGAGCGCATCGAGCCGCACGCGCGCCTCCTTCACCCCCGCCTCGGGCGGCGGATCGAGCCAGGCGAGCGCGCGCGGATCGGTGACGCCCCAGCGCGCGCAATCGAGCACCAGCGCCGACAGATCGGCCTCGAGGATTTCGGGCGGATCGAAGCGCGGCAGCCCGGCGGTCGCGGCTTCCTCCCACAGGCGATAGGTGACCCCCGGCCCCTGGCGCGCCGCGCGGCCCGCGCGCTGCGTGGCGGCGGCCTGGCTCACCCGCTCGGTCACCAGCCGCGTCATCCCCGCCGCGCGATCATAGCGCGGGCGCCGCGCGAGGCCTGAATCGATCACGATGCGGATACCGTCGAGCGTGAGGCTCGTCTCGGCGATCGCGGTGGCGAGCACGAGCTTGCGCCGGCCATCGGGCTCGGGGGCGATCGCGGCGCGCTGTTCGGCGGGCGGCAGGCTTCCGTGGAGCTTGTGGAGCGCGACCGGGAGCCCGGCGAGCTTTTCCGCCGTCCGCTCGATTTCGGCGACGCCGGGCAGGAAAGCGAGCACGCCGCCCTCGGCTTCGGCGAGCGCAGTGCGCACCGCGCGTGCGACGGCTTCCTCGATCCGCTCGGCGGGATCGCGCCCCAAATAGCGCAGGTCGAGCGGGAAGCTCTTCCCTTCGCTCTCGATCACCGGCGCGCCGCCCATCAGCGCGGCGAAACGCGCGCCGTCGAGCGTCGCCGACATCGCGACCAGCCGCAGATCGGGGCGAAACCCGGTTTGCGCGTCGAGCGCGAGCGCGAGGCCGAAGTCGCTGTCGAGGCTGCGCTCATGCACCTCGTCGAACAGCACCGCCGCCACGCCGGCGAGTTCGGGATCGGCCTGGAGGCGCGCGACGAAAATGCCCTCGGTCATCACCGTCACCCGCGTTTTGCCCGAGCGGCGGGTGTCGAGCCGCGTCGCATAGCCGAAGCTTTCGCCCACTTTCTCGCCCGCGAGCGCCGCCATCCGCTCGGCCGCCGCGCGCGCCGCGATCCGGCGGGGGGAAAGGAGCAGGATTTCGCCCGCGCACCAGGGCTCGCCGAGCAGCGCCGGGGCGACCGCCGTGGTCTTCCCCGCCCCCGGCGGCGCGACGAGCACCGCGCGCGGCTGCGCCCGCAGCGCGGCAAGGAGATCGGGGAGGACAGAGTGAATGGGGAGGGACAAAGCTCGGCCGGGGGGCGCGACGGCGATGGCTCAGTCGCGCTGCGATTGCATGACGGCGAGGCCGACGATCCCGATCAGGATCATCGTGTTGCCGATCAGCGATAGCAGCAAACCCAGGTTCATGATGCGATCGCCTTTTTAGCGCAGTGATGCCAAACCCTCAACGCGTCATCGATAAATTGGGCGCGCTGCGCGGGCGTCAAGTTCGGATTGGGCGTTTCATCGGACAAAATCGTCACCGCGTTCTGGCAGGCCGATCGAACCGACTCGTTTCCGATTTGCAACTGCGTCGAAACGATCGAACCGGCGAGCGAAACGACGGCCCCGCTGCCCAAGATCGCGATGATGACGTCGCGAAGGAGTGTCGGGCTTTTACCATTTCTGCTACTCGGCATCCGCCCGCCCGATGCTCCTCTGCGCCAAAGCCCCCGCTTGCACGGTCTGCATCAATAAGCCCGGGCGATCGCGAACTCCACCGCTTCGACCATCGCCGCCTTGGCCGCGCCGCTCGGGAAAGGGCCGAGCGCGTCGATCGCGCGTTGGCCATAATGGCGCGCGCGCGCGAGCGTATCATCGACCGCGTGGGTGCGGCGGATCAGCGCGATCGCGTGCGCGAGATCGGCGTCCGCCACCCGCCGCCCGGCGATCGCCGCTTCCCAAAAGGCGCGATCCTCGGGCGTGCCGCGCGCATAAGCCAGGATCACCGGCAGCGTCACCTTGCCCTCGCGGAAATCGTCGCCCGTGTCCTTGCCCATCACCCGCGCGTCGGAGACGTAATCGATCGCGTCGTCGACGAGTTGGAAGGCGATGCCGAGGTTGCGACCATAGGCGTCGAGCGCCAATTCCTCGGCTTCGTTCCGTTCGGCGACGACGGCGGCGATGCGGCAGGCGGCGGCGAACAAGGCGGCGGTCTTCGCGCCGATGATGGCGAGATAGCGTTCCTCGCTCAAGCCGATCGAGCGCTGCGCGGTGAGCTGGTTCACCTCGCCCTCGGCGATCACCGCGCTCGCCGCGCTCAGGATCTTGAGCACTTTCAGACTGCCGTCCTCGACCATCAGTTCGAAGGATCGGCTGAACAGGAAATCGCCGACCAGCACGGTCGCGGGATTGCCCCAGATATTGTTGGCGGTGCGCCGCCCGCGCCGCAGATCGCTGCCGTCGACGACGTCGTCATGGAGCAAGGTCGCGGTGTGGATGAACTCGACCGCGGCGGCGAGCCGGTGGTGGCGCGTGCCGGTATAGCCCAAGAGCCGCGCGCTCGCGAGCGTCAGCATCGGCCGCATCCGCTTGCCGCCGCCCGCGATCAAATGGCCGGCGAGTTCGGGGATGAGCGGGATTTGCGACTGCATCCGGTCGAGGATCACCGCGTTGACCAGGTTCATATCGACCGCGACCAGCGCGATCATCGGATCGAGCGAGGGTTGGCCTCGCGTCTCCAGGCGGTGGACGGTCGCGGTCATCGCGGCGCGATGTGGCCGGTTCGCGGGGTAAAGGCAAGGGGCGCGCTTGCGCGCCTATCGCGCACCGCGCAAATTCGCGCGATGACCGACCCGACTCTCACCGCCTATCGCCGCAGCATCGACAATATCGACGCGGCGCTGATCCATCTGCTCGCCGAGCGGTTCAAGATCACCCAGGCGGTGGGGCGCTACAAGGCCGAGGCGGGGTTGCCGCCCGCCGATCCGGGGCGCGAGGAGGAACAGATCGCCCGGCTGCGGCATCTGGCGGCGGAAGCCGAGCTGGACCCCGAGTTCAGCGAGAAATTCCTGCGTTTCATCATCACCGAGGTGATCCGCCACCACGAACGGCTGCGCGAGGGGTAAGACCGCCCCCCGCGTGGGGAGGAATCGACGGCCGCCGCCTTTTACCGCTCGTGCAAATAATAACGATCCAAGGCCCGCAGCTCGTCGTCGAGCGCATAGACGATCGGCTGGCCGGTCGGGATCTCCAGGCTCGTGATCGCCTCGTCCGAAATGCCCGACAAATGCTTGACCAGCGCGCGCAGCGAATTGCCGTGCGCGGAGATCAGCACGCGGTCGCCCCGTTTCAGCGCCGGCGCGATGCGCGTTTCCCAATAGGGGAGCACCCGCGCGATCGTGTCCTTCAGGCTTTCGGTCGCGGGCACGGCGATGCCGGCATAGCGCCGGTCGGCCGCCAGATCATAGGCCGAACCCGGCGCCATCGGCGGCGGCGGCGTGTCGAAGCTGCGGCGCCAGATCTTTACTTGTTCCTCGCCGTGGCGCGCCGCCGTCTCGGCCTTGTTCAGCCCGGTGAGCCCGCCATAATGGCGTTCGTTGAGCCGCCAATCCTTCTCGACCGGCAGCCACAACCGCCCCATCGCCTCGAGCGCGAGGTTGAGCGTCTTGATCGCGCGCGTCTGCAGCGAGGTGAAGCAAAGGTCGAAATCCAGCCCCTTGGCGGCGAGCAAGGCGCCCGCCGCGCGCGCCTCGGCGGTGCCTTGCTCGGTCAAATCGACGTCCCACCAGCCGGTGAAGCGGTTTTCCAGATTCCAGGCCGATTGGCCGTGGCGGATCAGGACGAGCTGGGGCATTCAAGTCTCCGGTCTGGCAGGAAGGACGGGAAATCCTCCCCGTTCACGGGGAGGTGGCGCGCCGCAGGCGCGACGGAGGGGGTAGGCCGCCCGGGGGGCGGCGCGCCTGTAGCGCGCCCCCCTCCACCATCGCTTCGCGATGGTCCCCCTCCCCGTGAACGGGGAGGATTGGCGTAGGTGTCGACTATCAAACGGTCACCTGCTCGCCCAATTCCAGCACCTTGGCGGGCGGGATGCGCAGGAAGTCGGTCGGGTCGCTGGCGTTCCGCTGCAGGAACATGAAGATGCGGTCCTGCCACAAGGGCATCCCCTCCTCGGCGGAAGCCTTCAGCGTGTTGCGGCCGATGAAATAGCTGGTGCGCGCCGCCGCCACGCCGGGCACCCCGGGCGCCAATGCGTCGCGACCCAGATCGTGCGGCACGTCGGGGCTTTCCATGAAGCCGTAGTTGAGCACCACGCTCGTGAAATTATCGTCGAGCCGCTGCACCTTGTAGCGCATCTCGGGCGCGACCACCGGGCGATCGAGCGTGCGCACGCTCACGATCAAATTGCGTTCGTGGAGCACCTTGTTGTGTTTGAGATTATGGAGCAGCGCGCCCGGCGTGTTCGCCGGATTGGCGGTGAGGAACACCGCCGTGCCCTCCACCCGCTCGGGCGGGCGCTTGGCGAGCGCGGCGGCCAAATCGGCGAGCGGGATCGCCTGGCGCGCCTCGAACGCGCCGACGATCTGGCGGCCGCGCATCCAGGTGTTGATCATCAGCGCGATCACGGCGGCGATCGCGAGCGGCACCCAGCCCCCCTCGATCACGCGCAGGATGTTCGCGCCGAAGAACACGCAATCGAGCGCGAGGAACGGCGCGATCAGCGCGAGCGCGGCCGGCCGCCCCCAGCCCCAGTGATGCCGCACGACGATATAGGCGAGGCACGAGGTGACGACCATCGTCCCCGTCACCGCGATGCCATAGGCCGCCGCCATCGCCGAGCTGGTGCGGAAGGCGAACACCAGCACCAAGATGCCGACCAGCAACAGCCAGTTGATCGAGGGCAGATAGATTTGCCCCGAATGTTCGGCCGAGGTCTGGCGGATGCGCAGCCGCGGGAACAGCCCCAATTGGATCGCTTGTTGGGTAAGCGAATAAGCGCCCGTGATCACCGCCTGGCTCGCGATCACCGTCGCGGCGGCGGCGAGCAGGATCATCGGCAGGCGCAATATCTCGGGCGTCATCAGGAAGAACCAGTCCTGATTGGCGAAGGTCTGCCCTCGCGCCTGCGCCGCTTCCAGCGCGCTGAGCGCGAAAGCGCCCTGGCCCAGATAATTGCAGGTGAGCGCGGGGAAGACCAAAGCGAACCAGCCGAGCTGGATCGGCGCGCGCCCGAAATGGCCCATATCGGCGGTGAGCGCCTCGGCCCCCGTCACCGTCAGGAACACCGCGCCGAGCACGAACAGCCCGGTGACGCCGTGGTTGACGAGGAACAACACGCAGTAATGCGGCGAGACGACGCGCAGGATCGCGGGTTCGTCGAAAATATGGAGCAGCCCCATCGCGGCGAGCGCGACGAACCAGAGGATGCACACGGGGCCGAACAATTTGGCGACGCGCTCGGTGCCGCGCGCCTGGATCACGAACAGGCCGAGCAGGATCGCGACCGTCAGCCCGATGATCACGTCATCGGGAAAATAGCCGCCGGCGCCCGGGATCGTCTTGAACCCCTCGACGGCCGACAGCACCGAGAGCGCGGGGGTGATCATGGCGTCGCCATAGAAGAGCGAGGCCCCCGTCGCCCCCAGCACCAGCGCGACCCGCGAACGCCGCCCCGTCGCCGCGCCGAGCGCGCGCCGCGCGAGCGCGGTGAGCGCGAGCACCCCGCCCTCGCCCTGATTGTCGGCGCGGGTAAGGAACAGCACATATTTGCAGCCGACCACCAGGATCAGCGCCCACAAAGCGAGGCTCAGCACGCCCAGAATCTCGTCGGCCTCGATGCCATCGGCGGCGGATTGGGCGAGTGCTTCGCGAAAAGCATAAAGCGGGCTGGTGCCGATATCGCCGAACACCACGCCGATCGCCGCCACGGTGAGCGGCAGCGTCGCCCATCGCAGGCGATCGGCGCCTTCGGGCCGCAGGGGACTAGTCATCGGCGCTGCCTCATCGCTGCCGCGCGGTTTACGCCGATCGCGGTGCGGCGCAACAAATTTCGCGCGGGGGCCGCGGCTCTTGCCAGCGGGCGGGCACGCGCGGCATAGCGGGGGCATGGTTCGCTTTTCGTTCGCAGGGGAAGAATTCGCGGCGCTGCGCGAGGGCGCTTTGTGGTGGCCGGCGCGCCGCGCGCTGCTCGTCGCCGATCTGCATCTGGAAAAAGCGAGCTGGTTCGCGCGCCACGGGCAATTTCTGCCGCCTTACGACAGCCTGGCGACGCTCGCCGCGCTCGAAGCGCTGGTGCGCGCGCTCGCCCCGCGCGCGCTTTGGTGCCTGGGAGATAGTTTCCATGATTCGGCGGCGGGCGATCGGCTCGCCGCGCCCGCGCGCGCGCGGCTCGAAAGCTTGATGGGCGCGTGCGACTGGACCTGGATCACCGGCAATCATGATCCCGCCCCCTGCCCGCGCCTCGGCGGGGCGCGCGTGTCGGCGGCGCGGCTGGGCGACATCGTGCTGCGCCACCAGGCCGCGCCGGACGAGGCGCTGCCCGAGATTTCGGGCCATTTCCACCCCAAGCTGCGGCTCAGCTTGCGCGGGCGCAGCGTCGCGCGGCGTTGTTTCGTGGCGGGGGCGCGCAAATTGCTGCTCCCCGCGTTCGGCGCGCTGACCGGGGGGCTCGACGCCGATCATCCCGAGATCGTGCGCGCGGTGGGAGCGGGCGCCGAGGCGCTGGTGCCGCTCGACGACCGGCTGCTGCGCTTCGCGATCGCCGCTTGAGCTTCAGCCGCTCCGGGCGAGCCGGCGGTAGCGGCCGGGGGAGAGGCCCGTCTCGCGGGTGAAAGCGGCGGTGAAATGCGCCTGGTTGGCGAAGCCGCAGCTCCGCGCCACCTCGGCGAGCGGCACCATCCCTTCGGCCAGCAAACGCGTCGCGAGCGCGATCCGGCGGCGGCGGAGGAATTGATAAGGGGTGTCGCCGGTCGAGGCCTTGAAGACGCGCGCGAAATGATAGGTCGAAAGCCCCGCCACCCCGGCGAGATCGTTGAGCGCGATCGGCTCGGCGATATGCGCCTCGATATAGTCGATCACGCGGTCGAGCTTGGCGCGGGTGAGCGTGATCCGATCCTCGGGCCCCGGCGCCGCCCCGGCGAAGGTCGACACCAAGGTTTGCGCGATCGCGCCGATCAACCCGTCGACGAGCAGCGAGGTGCCGAAGCTGGGAGCGCGCAATTCATGCTCGACCAGCCCCATCAGCCAGGCGACGCGGCGGTTGCGCTCGCCCAGGATCGGCGGCAATTCGGTGCCGCGATGCGCCTCGCTCGCGCCCTGCAGCGTGCCCGGCGGCAGATAGAATTGCAGCGCCTGGGTATTGGCGTTGAATTCGAACTGCGTGTCCATGCCGCTGGGGATGAACGCGATCAGCTCGCGGTGCTGCCAATTCTTGTGGGTCCGGCCGCCCGAGCGGATTTCCAGCCGTCCCTCGCCCGCGCGATTGACGAGCAGCGCGTCCCAGCGATTGTTGTCGGCGAGCGACGAAGCGATGACGGTGCCCTTGGCGTTCGATCCCAAATGGCGGATCGCGCGAAACGCACCATTGGGGGTGGGGAGCACGCGCACCTGCGGCTGCGCCGACCAGCCGATCCGATCATACATCGCGTCCCCGCTCGCCGCGCTGAACGCGAAGCCAGGCCGAGATGCAAAATGATCTTCGATCGTTTCCATGCGCGCCGGTTATGGGAATGAGCCACGAACGACGCGAAGGCTATCACGTTGTTGCCACCCTGACACAGGATGGCATCAACAAAAGAGCAAAATGGGATAAAGCGCGCGGCTTTCGGGCGGTCGGCGCGGGTTTTGGCCAAATCGCCGCACGCATCGGGCTTGAAATCGCCGCTTGATGTCACGCTGGGGCGGCGATCCGATTTGATCGGATCGCCATGCTGATAATTCAGCGCACGCGCGGACCGCCGAAGGGAAGCGGCGGCGGCGGGCGGCGATCGCGGCGCGGCAGTTGCGCCTGATAGGCATGGCCGCAGTGATCGACGCAATAAGGAAAGCCTGGGTTCACCTTCTCGCCGCAAAAGTGGAAATCGGGCTCGCCGGGGTGGCCGATTGGCCATTTGCAGATGCGGTCGTTCAGATCGAGCAAGCTCGTCTTGCCCGCGATTTCGGGGCCGGGCTTGGCGGGCACCAGCCGTCGCGGCGGCGCGGGCGGGATCGGCGCTTGTTGCTCGCCCGGCGCCTGGCGGACGAAGCCGCCGGGGCCGACCGAGCGCAACACCGGCTCGCGCGGCTCGCGGGGCTCGCGCGCATCCTC
>LWDI01000012.1:28280-28814 GCA_002083475.1 Proteobacteria bacterium SG_bin5 | reverse complement strand
CGTCGGTGGTCGTCACCCGCACCCGGCCCTCCTCGGGCGCGTCGGCGGGACGACGCGCGGCGCCGGCCGCGCCGCGATCGGCTTGGCGCGGGGCATGGGGCGCGGCGCGGGGGCGAAGGCGACGATCAGCGCCGGCACGACCAGCGCGAGGAGCGCGATCGCCGCGAGCAGCAGCCGCAGCGCCAGGGCGGTGCGCGCGGCGCGTTCGGGCTCAATGGGAAGGCGGGCCATCAACATCGGGCAATCCAGCAGCCAAAGCCGCCGGCCCTTAGCGCAAGCGGCGGCGTGTTTCACCCCCTAGTTCCATCGGTTAAGCCGGCGAAAGCCGTCACCCCGGCGCCCACCCGGGATGACGGAGCAATCGGCGCCGATGCGATCAAGCCTCGGGCAAGAAGTCCGGCACCGAGAGATAGCGCTCGCCGGTGTCGTAATTGAACCCCAGCACCCGCGCGCCCGCGTCGAGCTCGGGCAGCTTCTTGGCGATTGCCGCGAGCGTCGCGCCCGAGCTGATGCCGACCAGCATCCCTTCCTCGC
>LWDI01000012.1:28043-28256 GCA_002083475.1 Proteobacteria bacterium SG_bin5 | reverse complement strand
GTCGGCGGCGACCTGGATCGTGCCGTCGAGCAGATCGACGTGGAGATTGGCGGGAACGAACCCCGCGCCGATGCCCTGGATCGGGTGCGGTCCCGGCGCGCCGCCCGAGATCACCGGCGAGGCCTCGGGCTCGACCGCGAACACTTTCAGCCCCGGCCATTCCTGCTTGAGCACCTGCGCGACCCCGGTGATGTGCCCGCCGGTGCCGACCCC
>LWDI01000012.1:0-28032 GCA_002083475.1 Proteobacteria bacterium SG_bin5 | reverse complement strand
GCGGCGTCTCGCGGAAATCGGCGAGGATTTCCTGCGCGCTGGTGCGCACATGGACCGCGATGTTCGCCGGGTTTTCGAACTGCTGCGGCATCCAGGCGCCCGGCGTTTCCTCGACCAATTGCACGGCGCGCTCGATCGCGCCCTTCATGCCCTTTTCGCGCGGGGTGAGATCGAAGCGCGCCCCATAAGCGAGCATCAGCCGGCGGCGCTCGAGCGACATGCTCTCGGGCATCACCAGCACCAGCTTATAGCCCTTGACCGCGGCGACCATCGCGAGGCCGACCCCGGTATTGCCGCTGGTCGGCTCGATGATCGTGCCGCCCGGTTGCAGCGCGCCCGAGGCTTCCGCCGCCTCGATCATCGCGAGCGCGATCCGGTCCTTGATCGAGCCGCCCGGATTGGCGCGTTCGGACTTGATCCACACTTCGGCGTCGCCGAACAGCCGCTGGACGCGGATATGCGGGGTGTTGCCGATCGTCTCGAGGATTGTCGCTGCCTTCATGATAGCTACTCCGCTGGCAAGAGTTCAGGAGAATCGAAGGTGCGCGCGCGGCGCAATTCGGGGAACAGCCCCGCCCAAGCGAGCGTGATCGCGACCGCGCCGACGCCGCCCGCCACCACCGCGCCCACCGGGCCGAACAGCCAGGCGGCGAGCCCGCTTTCGAACTCGCCCAGCTCGTTGGAGGCGGAGATGGTGAGCTGCGACACCGCGCTCACCCGCCCGCGCATCGCATCGGGCGTGTGGAGTTGAACGAGCGACTGGCGGACATAGACCGACACCATATCCGCCCCGCCCGCGACCGCGAGCGCCACGACGCTCAACCAATAACTCCGCGATAGCCCGAAAGTGACGATCGCGGCGCCGAAAATCACGACCGCGGCGAGCATCTTCACCCCCACTTCGCGGCGCATCGGCCGCCAGGAAAAAAGGATCGCCATCGCCGCCGCGCCCAGCCCCATGCTCGCGCTGAGCAGCCCGAGCCCGCTCGGGCCGACGTGGAGCACGTCGCGCGCGAACACCGGCAGCAGCGCGGTCGCCCCCGCCAGGAGCACCGCGAACAGATCGAGCGTGATCGTCGCCAGCACCAGCCGGTTGCGCCCGACATAAGCGAAACCATCGAGGATGCGCTGGAGCGGGCGGTGGTCGCTTTGCGCCGGGGGCTGGGGGACGGGGCCGATCAGGAACATCGCGCCGAGCGCGATCACCATCAGCACCGTCGCAGTGCCATAGGCCGCTTGCGGGCTGAACGCGAGCAGCGCGCCGCCCAGGCTCGGCCCGGCGATCGAGCCGACCTGCCAGGCGATCGACGACAAGGCGATCGCGGTCGGCAGGCTTTCGCGCGGCACCAAATTGGGGGCGAGCGCGGAATAGGCCGGGCCGGCGAAGGCGCGGTTGATGCCGATCAGCACGGCGGCGGTGAACAGCGCGGTAAGGCTCATCTGCCCACTCCAGCTGAGCCAGCCGAGCGTCGCGACCACCGCCAGCAGCAGCGCCGCGCAGGCGCGCGCGATCCACCGCCGATCGAAACTATCCGCCGCCAGCCCGACGACCGGGGTGAGCAGGAACAGCGGCAGGAATTGCGCCGCGCCCACCATGCCGAGCAGGAACGAGGCGTCGTGCACGCTCATGCTCCGCCGCGCGAGCGCATAGACTTGCCAGGCGAGCACCAGCGACAAGGCGGTCGACGCGATCGTCGTCGCGAAGCGCGACGCCCAATAGGCGCGGTAATTGGCGATGCGGAACGGGTGCTGCTCCATCCCGGCTGCTGTAGGCCCGCGCGGGGCTCGCCCGCAACCGCCAAGGCCGATCGCTTTTCTTGGGGGCGCTATCCGGCTAGCTTGCGCGGCGACGAGACCAAGGAGAGGTTATGCGATTGAAATTTTTCGGCGCGTTGCTCGCCGCGAGCCTGGCGGGCGCGCCCGTCGCGGCGGCGCCCGCCGAGCCGTGGAGCGCGTTTCGCGATCGCTTCATCGATCGGCTGTTCGCGCTCGATCCGGCCTATGCCGTTTATCAGGGCAAGCATGAATTCGACGGCCGCCTGCCCGATTGGAGCGCGGCGGGGCTGAAGGCGCAGGAGGCCTTCTACCGCGAGACGATCGCCGCCGCGCGCGCGATCGACGCCAAGGGGTTGAGCCCCGAGGACGCGTTCGAGCGCGCCTATCTGATCAAGGTCGCCGAAGGCCGGCTCTTCTGGCTCGCCGAGGCCGATCAGCCGCACCGCAACCCGGCTTATTATGTGAGCAACGGGCTCGACCCCAATGTCTATATCGCGCGGCCCTATGCGGCGAAGCCGGTGCGGATGAAAGCGATGATCGCTTTCTTCGAGGCGGTGCCGGGGGCGGCGGCGCAGATCCGCGCCAATCTGAAGGCGCCGCTGCCGGCGAGCTTCGTCAATTATGGCGAAAAGGCGTTCGCGGGGTTCGCCGAATTCTATGGCGGCGATGCGCTCAAGGCCTTCGCCGATGTGCGTGATCCCGCGCTTCAGGCCAAGCTCCGCGCGGCCGCGGCCAAGGCGGCGAAGGCGATGGACGATCTCGCCAAATGGATCGCCGCGCAGCGCCCCCAGGCGTCGCAGGATTTCGCGCTGGGCAAGGAGCGCTTCCAGCGCATGCTCGCGGCGACCGAAGGCGTCGAGCTGCCGGTGGAACGCTTGCTCGCGCTCGGCGAGGCGGATTTGAAGAAGAACCAGGCCGCGCTTGCCGAGGCGTGCGGCAAATTCGCGGCCGGCCAGAGCATCGAGGCGTGCATCGCCAAGATGAACGCGAACAAGCCGGTCGGCGGCCCGGTCGCCGAGGCGCGGCGGCAAATCCCGGTGTTGCGCGCGTTCGTCGAGCGCGAGGGGCTGGTGACGATCCCCGGCACCGAACAGGCGCTGGTCGAGGAAAGCCCGCCCTATAATCGCCAGAACTCGGCCTATATCGATCCGCCGGGGCCGTTCGATAAGGGCATTCCCTCGGTCTATTATATCTCGCCGCCCGATCCGACTTGGACCAAGGAGGTACAGGACGGGTTCATCCCCGGCAAATTCGATCTGCTGTTCACCTCGGTGCATGAAGTGATGCCGGGCCACTTCCTGCAGTTCCTCCACGCCAATCGCGCCAAATCGCCGATCGGACGGCTGTTCGTCGGCTATGCCTTCGCCGAAGGCTGGGCGCATTATACCGAGCAGATGATGTGGGACGCCGGGCTCAACGCGGGCGATCCGGAGACGCATATCGGCCAGCTCGCCAATGCGCTGCTGCGCGATTGCCGCTATATCTCGGCGATCAAGCTCCACGCCTTCGGCTTCACCCAAGCGGAGTCGGAGCAATTGTTCAAGCAGCAATGCTATCAGGACGAAGGCACCGCGCGCCAACAGGCGGCGCGGGGAACTTATGACCCCGCTTATCTCAACTACACCCTCGGCAAGCTGATGATCATGAAGCTGCGCGCCGATTGGACCGCCAGCCGGGGCGGGCGCCAGGCGTGGAAGGCGTTTCACGATAGCTTCCTGGGCTTTGGCGGCCCGCCGATCCCGTTGGTGCGCCAGGCGATGCTCGGCGAGGCAAGCCCGAGCGCGTTCGGGGGGTGATCGCCAATCGATAGCGTCGCCCCGGCGGAAGCGGGGGCGACGCTTGGCGCGCGGCTAATCTCCTAGAGCCGATTGCGACCTAACCGATTCAGGGGATCGAACGGCGCAGATCCTCCCCTGCAAGGGGAGGGGGACCATTCGCGTAGCGAATGGTGGAGGGGTATCGCCCTCTATCTGCCGGGGATACCCCTCCACCGCGCTTCGCGCGGTCCCCCTCCCCTTACAGGGGAGGAGCGAACCGGTTCGATCGCAAGCGGTTCTAGCGCGGCGCCCCCGAGGCTCCCGGCCCCGCCACCGCCGCCGCGCCGGGCTGGTGGATCGCGGGGCTCAACCGCGCGACGCTGCACGAGGCTGCCACCAGCGCGAGCCCGCCCGCCACGAACAAGGGCGTCACCCCCGCGCCGACCCCACCCGCGAGCAGCGCGGCGATCAGCGTCGCGCCGCTCGTCTGCCCCACCAGCCGCGTCGTCGAGACCAAGCCGCCCGCCGCCGCCGCGCGCGCGGGCGGCGCGCTGCCGATGATCAGCCGGGCATTGGGCGGCAGGAAAATCCCGAACCCGGCGCCGCACAAGGCCATCCGCCAGGCGAGATCGAACCAGCTCGGCTGCGCCGGCAACCAGACGAGGCTGAAGAGCGCCGCGATCGTCACCGCCATCCCGATCCCGCCGAGCAGCCCCGCCGGCACCCGGTCCGACAACCAGCCCGACAAAGGCGCGACGAAGATATTGGTCATCGGCCAGGGCGCGATCGCCGCGCCCACTGCGGCGGGCGTCAAGCCGAAGCCGTGCTGCAAGCGGAAGGGCATCGCGAGCAGCACCGTCATCGAGGCGGTGAAGGCGGTGAACGAGCTGATCGCCGACAGCGCCAGCACCGGCCGCGCGAGCAGGTCGACCGGCAGGATCGGCTTGGTCGCACGCCGCTCGCGCCGCACATAGACGATCCCGATCAAAACCCCGCTCGCGACGATCGCGGCGGCGACCACCGGGCTGTCGCCATGCACCCCCGCCTCGATCCCGCCGAGCGTGAGCCCGAACATCGCCGCGCACAGCAGCGCGCTCAGCAGGTCGAAGGGCTCGCGGCGCGGGGGCGGATCGGGCAGCGCGCGGCCGAGCGCGAGCGAGGCGAGCGCGAAGGGCACCGCGCTCGCGAACACCCAGGGCCAGGGCGCGACCGCGAGGATCAGCCCGCCGAGCGTCGGCGCGATCGCCGCGCTGCTCGAGACGACCACCGAATTGACGCCCAGCCCGCGCCCCAATTGCTTGGCCGGATAAGTCGCGCGGATCAACGCGGCGGAGACGCTCAGCAACGCCGCCGCGCCGATCGCCTGCGCCGCGCGCACCACCAGCAGGAACGGCAGGCTGTTGGCGAAGAAACAGAGCAAGGTCGCGACGGTGAACAGCGCCTGCCCGCCCTGATAAACGCGCTTCAACCCCAGCCGCTCGCCGAGCCCCGAGAGCGGCAGCAGCAGCATCACCAGCGTCAGCTGATAGACGGTGACCACCGCGACCGAGGCGCTGTTCGCGACGCCCAGGTCGCGCGCGATGGTGGGCAGCGCGACATTGGCGATGCCGCCGTCGATCACGACCAAGGCGGTGCCGAAGCCGAGCGCGGCGATCGCCTGATAGCGGCGCGGGGTGGGGAGGCCGTCAGTCATGCCCGCCCCAACGCATCAAGCGCGCGGATCGGCGAAGCGCAACGATCCGCCGAGCGCGGCTACCCCCGCCACCACGCGCGGATCGAGCAGCGCGGCGAGCTCGGCCTCGTAGCGATAGCCCGGATAATGGCCCGGGTAAGCGTCATCGGTCGCGGGATGCGCGTAAATCTCGGTGAGGCCGTCGGGCAAATGCGGCAGTAGGGCGGCGAGCCGATCCGGCGTCACCGCGCCGCTCCAGGCGAGGCCGAACACCTGATCGGGCACCAGGAGCCCCGCGCGCCGCAACCGCCGCCGCAGCAGCCGCGCCCACAGCCCCGCGACCCTTGCCTCGAACCCCAGCCGCACCCGCTCGACGGCGGCGAGCGGCGCGAACGGTTCGACCGGCGCGCGCACCGCTTTCATCCCGAAGCGCCGGCCGATCGCGATCACCAGCCCCGCGATCGTCGGGTGCAGATGGAAATGCTTGTGCGCGTTGACGTGATCGAGCGGCAGCCCGGTGCGCGCGAAAGCCTGGAATTGCGCCTCGATCTCGGCGGCGAGCTGGGCGCGGGCGGCGGGTTTGAAGAACATCGCCGCGCCTAGGCGCGCCATATCGGTGCGGAAGCGGCCGTCGGCGCCGACCAGATCGGGCAGAAGCTCGGGCGGCAGCGCGGGCACGCCCTCGACCAGCACCAGATGCAGCCCCACCCCGAGCCGGGGCAGGAGCCGCGCGCGCGCGACCGCGTCTTCGGCGGCGGCGCCCGTCACCATCAGGCTCGCGCAGCTCAGCACGCCCTCGCGATGCGCGCGCTCGACCGCCGCGTTCACTTCGCGCGCGGCGCCGAAATCATCCGAGGTGACGATCACGCGTTTCATCGCGCCTCGATCCGCCCCTGATCGCGCATCGCGAGTCGCGCGCCGCGCCACTCGACGCGGCGGACGAAGAAGCAGGCGATGTGGACGCCGAAGGTGAGCAAGTCGCGTAACGGGAGCAGCAGCCAGGGCGCGGTCTTGCGCCCCGCCAGCCGGTCGACCACCGCCGCCACCGCCAGCCGTGCGCCGATCGCGAGCGCGACCAGCGCCCCCGTCGCGAGCCCCGGCGCGAGCGCGAACGCCGCCAGCGCGAAGGGCAGGGGGTGGAGCAAGGTCATCCCCAGCATCCCGCCCGGGTTCAGATCGCGCACCGTCGCCGCCCAGCGGAGTTCGTGGCGCAGCAGCGCGGCGAGGCTCGGCTCGACGCTGCCATGCGTCACCAGCACCGGCGCGAGCGCGACCTTCAGCCCCTGCGCGCGCACCGCCGCGCCGATCGCGTGATCGTCGGCCAATATGTCGGCGAAGGTTTCGAATCCGCCGATCGCCGCGAGCGTGTGCCGGCGCAGCGCGATCGTCGAGCCCATGCAGGCGTCGCCCGTGCCGAGCGCCTCGGCGAAGAGCACGCTCGGCAGGAAATGATAGCTCAGCATCGCCGCCCCCAGCAGCGACCAGAAACCGCCGTCGCCGCGCCCGGCATAAGCGCAAGTCACCGCGCCCACCCCCGGCGCCGCGAGCGCGCCCGCGACGCGCGCGAGATAATCGGGCGGGGCGGCGATGTCGCTGTCGGACAGCACGAGCAGTTCGGCCTCGGCGGCGGGCGCGAGATTGATGAGGTTGCTCACCTTGGCATTGGCGCCGTGGCGGCGGGCGTCGCTCACCAATACGGCGCGGCGCGCGGGGCCGGTGGCGAGCGCGGCGACCGCCTGTTGCGTGGGATCATCGGCGCGCTGGATGCCGGCGATCAGCGTGATCGGTGCGTCCCAGTCCTGGTCGAGAAAGCTCTGCAGATTGGCGCGCAGCCGGGGCTCGGCGCCATGGAGCGGCTTGAGCAAGCTCACCGGCTCGGGCGTCGCGCGCGCCGGCGTGGCGAGTCGGCGCCCGAAACGCGCGCTCGCCGCCGCCATCGCGAGCACCAGGCCGGCGCCGATCGTCGCCAGGCCGCCGAGGAGATAGACGATCATCGTCCCGCCGCTTGGCACCCCCGGCGTATCGCTGTCAAAGCCCGGCGCGGCCTCCGTGACGGCGGCGCGCCATTTTTGCGCCTTGCTGCATTGCAGCGCGCGGCTAAACTCGGCGCATCATGAATTCCGTTTCCGACGAACCGAGCGGCCCGGTGCCGACCCTGCTCGCGGCGATCGTGCGCCGCCACTGCGTGACCGCGACCTATAATCGCGGGGTGGTGACGCTCGCCCCGCACATCCTCTACACCCGCCACGACGAGCTCCATATCGACGCGGTCGCGCTGGAGCGCGATGGCAAGCCGCCGCGCGAGCTGAAGCTCGGCACCTACCGCCTGACCGGGCTCGGCGACATCGCCGCGAGCGAGCGGCCCTTTTTCCCGATCGAGGACTTCGACCCCGGCGCCGAACGTTATCAGGGCACGACCTTGCTCGCGGTCGAGCGCGGTTGACGCGCCTCGGGAACCAGGGCGCGGCGCGAGCGATTGACGCGCCACCGGTTCCAGGAGGGTGAGATGGCCAAGACGACCAAGCCGCAGGATGCGATCGCGCTGCTCAAGGCCGATCATCGCGAGGTGGAGGCGCTGTTCGAGAAATTCGAAAAGGCGCGCGCCGATTCGGCCAAGCAAAGCATCGCCGAGGATATTTGCCGCGCGCTGATCGTCCACGCGAAGATCGAGGAGGAAATCTTCTACCCCGCGTGCGGGGGCAAGATCGACGACGACATGCTCAAGGAAGCCTTCGTCGAGCATGACAGCGCCAAGCTACTGATCCGCGACATTCTGGCGGGCGGCCCCGAGGACGAATATTATGACGCCAAGGTGAGCGTGCTCGCCGAACAGATCGAGCATCACGTCGGCGAGGAAGAAGCGCGCCTGGCGGGCATTTTCAGCCAGGCGCGCCGCGCCGGGCTCGATCTGGAAGCGCTCGGCGAGGCATTGCGCGCGCGCAAGGAAGCGCCGATGAGCGACTATAAGGAACGACTGCCGATGCCCGAGCTGGCGGCGGTGAAGCTGAGCCCGCAAAACGAGCGGCGTCAATGAAACATTAGGTCAGTTCGTCGTCACGCAAATCGACGTCGATGCTCTCGACGGTGGCTTCCTCTCCCGCCAGTCGGCCCCGAACCGTTGCGAGAAATTCGTCGCTGAAACTGCCGCCCGCTTCGTCCGCGCTATCATTGTAATGAAGCAAGACCGAAATCGAGGCGGTCGCTTCGAACCGATCGCCGCTCAGAACGACGCTGAACGGGCTTCCATCGATCTGCTGTAGCGTCGCCTCGTCGGCCAAACCCGCGATTTTCTCCCACACATGGAGCCGTTCCAGCGCCGGCTGATCGAGTTTGTTGATCGCGTTGACGATCGGGTCGATCTGCGAGCGTTCCGTTGCCAAGATATATTTCGTTGCCATCAATCGAGCACTCCAAGCCCGAAATTCTCGCGTGCCTGCCATGCGATGCGGGCACCAAGGCCATCGAGCCCACCCATCAGATACAGCGGATCAATCCCCAGATGAAAGAGCTGCTGCCGGAAAAACTCGCGAAGCGCGCCTGGAATCGTGAAACATTGGCCGGTCACCTCAAGCGGCTCTTCCCATGGCTCATTGGGCACCGGGTGGACGGTGAAAACGCCGTTTTGCGTCGCGATGCGGGAGGTGATCGTGCGCGGCAACAAAACCCCGATCCGGTTGATGGCGAATGGGTCGCTCGCCGCCGAGGCGTCGATCATGTCCTGCTTGCGCACGCGGTGCGCGACGACGCAGCAATCGATCGCGTCTAGGGCTGGTGTGAACAGTCGGTTGCGCCCGGCCAACTGCCGCTTGATCGACTTCGGCGGCGCGGTGACGGCGAAATAAGCGGCCACGAGCGGATTGGTCGTCCAATCGAGTAGACGAGTGGGGACGCCGTGATGTTGCGCCAACGCTAGAATGTCCCATCTCAGGCTCGGTACCGGCCCAGCGGTGAGCAAAGGAATGCGTCTTTCAAAGGCGGCAAAGATATCATTTTCGTATTTGAGCGAGTATTTGCTAAGTCTGCCAACCGTGGGTATCAATTCGAAATCGACATCACCGAGGCCACGAAATATCGTAGTCGTACCGCTATTTGACTCAATCCAGTCCTGGAATTTTTTCCAGCGAGATAAACCGCTAATTCGTTGTCTGATTGCCATCAGCCATCCCCCCCGGTCCCAGCAATCATCGACTAGCGCTAACTTCAAGGCAATCGAAACTGTTCCCAAAACGGTTCAAGCCACCACCCGCTCGACCTTCTCGCGCGCGCGCACGCGTTCGCGCCAAACGATGTAGAGCCCCGATCCGATCACGAAGGGCGCGCCTGCCCAGGTCGCCCAGCCGGGGAGCACCGCGAACAACGCCCAGCCGAACACGGTCGCCCAAATGAGCCCGGTATAGTCCATCGGCACCACCAGCGAGACCGGGCCGAGCTTCAGCGACGCGGTCATGAACAATTGCGCGACGCCGCCGCACAGCCCCACCAGCACCAGCCAGCCCCAGGTGGCGAGCGGGTGGGTGGTCGCGGTCAGCGCGAAGGCGAGGCCGGTCGGCGGCAGCGAGAGCGCGGAGAACCAGAAGACGGTCGTCGCCGCGCCCTCGGTCTTGCCGATCTGACGCAACAGGATCGACACGCCCGCCGAGAGCAGCGCGCCCATCAGTCCGGTGAAAATGCCGAGCGGCGCCATCCCACCGCCCGGCCGGGTGATGATCAGCACGCCGATAAAGCCCGCGATCACCGCCCCCCAGCGGTGCCAGCCGACCCGTTCGCGCAGCACCAGCGCGCCCAGGATCGTCGCCCAGATCGGCAGGGTGAATTGCAACGTGGTCGATTCCGCCAGCGGCAGCAGCAGGATCGTGCCGAACACGAAGCACATGCTGGTGAGGCCCATCGCGGTACGCAGCAGATGCGCGCCGATCCGCTGGGTCGCGATGGTGCCGAGGCCCGGGCCGGCGGCGATCCAGAGCGTGACCGGGATCAGCGCGGCGCCCTGGCGGAAGAACATGATCTCCGCCAGTTGCGCGCCGCCGGCTTCGGCAAGCTTGATGAGCGCGTTCATCACCGCGAACACGAACACCGAGGCTAGGCGCAGGACGATGGCGAGCAGCACGCGGTCGCCGGCGGGGGAAGACATGCGCGCGGCTATCGGCGCTCGCGCGCGCGGTGGCAAGATCGGGGTCGGCCCGCGCTTGCCGCCGCAAGGCACGATCAGGCGCTTCGTCGCGCCCGTCGATCAGTCCAATTCACTCGAGCGCGTCGCCCCAGCGAAAGCTGGGGCCTCCCCGACCGGGGGCGCTCCATAGCCGGGAGGCGCCAGCTTTCGCTGGGGCGATGCCTTTTTGTTATTGGCGTTGAGGTTCGACCGTCGCCCAAGCGAAGCGCCACCCGCCGTCCGCGAGCGGCGCTTCCTAATCTTGGCACTCGATCAATCGAACAGCGTCGCCCAGCGGCGCTTCGGGCGGTTCTTCCACAGTTCGCGGTGATAGGCGTCGCTTGCGAGCAGCGGCATCACGCTGCCGGCTTCGGCGAACACCATCTGCTCGATCGCGGTCGAAACCTTGCCCCAGCTCGCCGCTTCTTGCAGCGTCGAGGAAGAGCAGGCGCCGTCGCGCACGTCCGCCACGGTGATCTGCACCGCGTACTTATGCACCGCGACGTCCTCATGCCCCAGGATCTCGGCGCAAACGACCGTGTCCTGGATGAAGTTCTTGGGCACGCCGCCGCCGACCATCAGCAGGCCCGATTCGCCCGCCTTGATCTTGATGTCGGTCAGCTCGCGGAAGTCCGCCACCGCGTCGATCATGAGATAGGGCTTGCCCTCCTTCATCCGATCGACCTGATGCTTGACGAGGCCGAAGCCCGCCGAGCTATCGACGAACGCCGGGCAGAAGATCGGCACGTCATGCTCATAAGCGAGCTTGACGAGGCTGTTCTCCTTCTTGCCGTGCTCGACCAGATATTTGCCCATCTCGCGGATGAAGGCGCGGCTCGAATAGGCGCGCGGCTCAAGCGCGTTGGCGATCTTGTTGATCGTGAAGTCGCAGTCCTGCAGCTGCTCTTCATCGATATAAGTGTCGTAGATGCGATCGATGTAGAGCGAACGCAAAGTATCGTCATCGGGCACTTCGAGCGCCTGATAATGTTTGTGGCCGAGCCCTTCGAAGAAATCCATGTCGACGATCGTCGCGCCCGTCGCGACGACGCAATCGACCATGTTCGAGCGGATCAGCTCGGCATAAAGGTCCATGCAGCCGCCCGCCGAGGTCGAGCCGGCGATCACCAGGAAAATGGTGCAATCGGGGTCGGCCAGCATCTGATTATAGATGCCGGTCGCGCGCGCCAGATCGCGGCTGGTGAAGCTCATCTTGCCCATCGACTCGATGATCGGGCGGGCATCGAACGAGCGAATGTCGATATGCTCGACCTTGGTGGAGAGCAGTTCGGCCTTGCGGTTATCGTTGATGGTGCGCTCGGGGGCGTGGGTGTCGGTCATGGTCGAACTCCGAATGCCCCTTGCCCCCGGGGGAGGGGCAAGGGGTTAGGGTGGGGCAACGGTGACGCTTGCGCGTTACAGCTTGACGACGTTCGCCGAAACCGCCGCTTCGGGCAGATCGGTGTAAAGCGAGATCATCGGTTCATCGTCCACGACGATCGTCTCCGATGCGCCGAAGCCGTTGAAACCGGTCCGCAAAGCCGCGCCATAGGCGCCGAGCATGCCGATCTCGATATAATCGCCCGCTTGCACGTCCGCCGGCAGCAGGAACGGGCCGGCCATGTGATCGAGATCGTCACAAGTGGGTCCGTAAAAGCTGAACGGCATGTCGCGCACGGTCGATTCGGGCTCGCGCAGCAGCGCGACCGGGAAGCGCCAGCCGATATGCGCCGCATCGAACAACGCGCCATAGGCGCCGTCGTTGATGAACAGCTCGTTGCCGCGGCGCCGTTCGACGCGCACGATCAGCGAGCTATATTCGGCGCACAAGGCGCGGCCCGGCTCCGCCCAAAGCTCGGCCGAATAGCTGATCGGCAGGCTTTCGAACGCCCGGTGGATCGTCTCGAAATAACGCTCGAGCGCGGGGGGCTCCATCCCGGGATAAGCCGAGGGAAAACCGCCGCCGACATCGACCACGTCGACCGTGACCGCCGCCGAAACGATCGCCTGGCGCACGCGCTCCATCGCATTCGCATAGGCCTCGGGCGTCATCGCCTGGCTGCCGACATGGAAGCAGATGCCGAGCGCGTCCGCCGCCTGGCGGGCCGCGAACAGCAGTTCCTTCGCCTCATCCGGCGCGACGCCGAATTTGGACGCGAGGCTCAGCTTCGAATGTTCGGACGACACGCGCAGCCGCACGCACCGCGTCAAGTCGCTTGCCTCGCCGGTCGCGCGCATGATCTTCGACAGTTCTTCCAGGCTGTCGAGCGAGAACACGCGCACGCCGTGCTCGAAATAAGCTTCCTTGATCGCTTCCTCGGCTTTCACCGGGTGCATGAAGCAAAGCGTCGCGTCCGGCAGCGTTTCCGCGACCAACC
Organism: Proteobacteria bacterium SG_bin5; assembly: GCA_002083475.1. GTDB lineage: Bacteria > Pseudomonadota > Alphaproteobacteria > Sphingomonadales > Sphingomonadaceae > Sphingomonas. Next base: position 15,300 of record LWDI01000012.1, on the reverse strand, counting down.
GCACTTCGCCCAGCGAGGCGACGTCGAAATGGGTGATGCCGTTCGCGAACAGGATCTTCAGCAGATCAGGAGACGGGTTCGCCTTCACCGCATACATGGCGCGACCCGGAAACTTCTCCGTGAAGAAGCGGGCCGCCCGTGCCGCAGCGTGCGGACGAACGAGCGTGATCGGCTGAACCGGACGCATGGCGAGGGCGATTCCACGAGCGGAATCGTTACGGGCAGCTAGCCCCAGCGCGCGATGATGCTTGTGCAACTCAAGGGACCTCCAATTGCCTTGCGGCATAGTTCGACAAAAAGCTGCCTTGCGGTTGGAAGTCCCATGGGGCAGCGGATGCGGGAGATAGGTAGCTAGCAGGCGCGTGTAAACAGCCAATTTGCGGGGCGGGGAAATTTTTATGACAGTTCGGAGACAGCCGACCCGCGCCGGGGTGCGCGACGCCGCCGCCAAGATCGCCGCGATCGTGCCGCCCACGCCCTTGTTCGTCCAACGAATCAATGGGGTGGACATCGGCTTCAAGGCCGAGTGCCTGCAGCCGATGGGCGCGTTCAAGCTGCGCGGCGCCTGGCACCGGCTGACCGCGATCGACGCCACCCAGCGTAAATACGGGGTGGTCGCTTTTTCCTCAGGGAATCACGCGCAAGGCGTCGCCTGGGCGGCGAAGCGTTTGGGGATGCCGGCGGTGATCGTGATGCCCGCCGACGCGCCCGCGGTGAAGCGCGATTCGACCCTCGCGCTCGGCGCCGAGGTGGTGAGCTATGACCGGCGAAGCGAATCGCGCGAGAAGATCGCCGCCAATCTCGCCGCCGCGCGCGGCGCGGTGCTGGTGCCGAGCTTCGACGATCCCTGGATCATCGAGGGGCAGGGGAGTTGCGGGGTCGAGATCGGCGCGCAAGCCGCCGCCGCCGGTTTGGGCGAGGTGCGGCGCGTGGTGGTGCCCTGCGGCGGCGGCGGGCTCGCGGCGGGAATCGCGCTCGCGCTGCCCGAGGCGGCAATCACCATCGTCGAGCCGCAGGGGTGGGACGATATGCGCCGCTCGCTCGGCGCCGGGCGAATCGAGCCGGTCGCGCCCGACGCGCCGCCCACCGCGTGCGACGCGCTGATGACGCCTGAAGTCTCGCCGCTCACCTTCGAGGTGCTCGCGCGGCGCGGGGCCGAGGCTTTGGCGGTCGGCGAGGCCGAGACGGCGGCCGCGCAGCGCTGGGCGGCGAGCAAGCTGCGGCTGGTGGTCGAGCCCGGCGGCGCGGTGGCGCTGGCGGCGCTGCTGAGCGGCAAGCGCGCGGTCGAGCCGGGGACGGTGGTGGTGCTGTCGGGCGGGAATGTCGACCTCGACGCTTATGCGCGCGCGCTGACGGCATGAGCCCGCCGCTCACCCCGCTCGCCCAGGCGTTGCTGTCGATCGTGATGCTGGGGTCGATCCTGTGCGCGGTGGGCGGCGCCTGGCTGCTCGCCAACCGGCGTGAGCGACGCAAGGCGTGGCTGCTGCTGGTGATGTCGCTGGTGTTGCTGGGGAATGTGCTGGTGTGGGCGCTTTAGCGTGGGGGGGGCCTGCGCTCGGCGTGCACGCTCTTAGCGACCGGGCGGGCACCGTGCCCTCGATAACCGCGCATCGCCCCGGCGAAAGCCGGGGCCTCCCTGCTAGAGCATGCAGCGCGAAGTTCGAACCGTTCGCCCTGAGCTTGTCGAAGGGCAGTCCTGCCTTTGCGACCATCGAAAAGAAGAACCGTGCTTCGACAAGCTCAGCACGAACGGCAGGCATGTGGTTCTGATTTAGCGCGATTTTCTCTTTGACGCGCTACCGAACCGCGAGGCCCCGGCTTCCGCCGCGGCGACGGCCATGGCGCGGGACCGTTACCCGGTTCGCGGCACGGGCCAAGCCCGTGCCGTCGGTCGGCGCTTTGGCGCCGCCGGCCGGGCGCGCCGCTGGTCGCGATTTAGCTTCGCTAAATTTGGGCGGCGCGCTTCACTTGATCGGGCAGCTCGGGTCCAGCCGGAAGTCCAAATAACGATCGACGCTCGTCATCAACTCGCCCATTTCCTCCTGGAAGAAATGGTTCGCGCGCGGGATCACGTCGTGGTGGATGGTGATGTGCTTTTGGGTGCGGAGCTTGTCGACCAGCTTCTGCACCGCGCTCGGCGTCACCACCTCGTCGCCATCGCCCTGGATGATGATGCCCGAGGCGGGGCAGGGGGCGAGGAAGGTGAAATCATACATGTTCGCCGGCGGCGCGACCGAGATGAAGCCGCGAATCTCCGGGCGGCGCATCAACAGCTGCATCCCGATCCACGCGCCGAAGCTGACGCCCGCGACCCAGGTAGTGCTCGCCTCCGGGTGGATCGATTGCACCCAATCGAGCGCGGAAGCCGCGTCGGAGAGTTCGCCGACGCCATTGTCGAACACGCCCTGGCTCTTGCCGACGCCGCGAAAGTTGAAGCGCAGCGTGGCGAAACCGCGCCGCTGGAAGGTCTTGTAGAGTTCCTGCACGATGCGGTTGTTCATCGTGCCCCCGCTCGAGGGGTGGGGGTGGAGGATCATCGCGACCGGCGCGCGCGGGCGCGGCGGCGGCGCGAAACGACCTTCGAGACGGCCATCGGGGCCGGGAAAAATGACTTCGGGCATCACACCTGGATCGGTTGGGCGCGCGCGGGTAGCGCGGACTAAGGCATCAGCTATATAGACGCCGCTCCCCAAGAGGCAACTTTTCGCTAAAAATGCCCCGTATCTATTTGGATCATGCGGCGACCACGCCGATGCGGCCCGAGGCGAAGGCGGCGATGGCGGCGGCGCTGGAGCGCTGGGCGAACCCTTCCAGCCCCCATGCCGAGGGCCGCGCGGCGCGGGCGGCGTTGGAGGACGCGCGCGCGCGGATCAAGGCCGCGCTCGGCTGGCGGGGCGAGCTCATCTTCACCAGCGGCGCGAGCGAGGCGCTGTGGATCGCGCTCAACCGGGCGAAGCTGAAGCGGCGGATCGTGAGCGCGGTGGAGCATGACGCGGTGTTCCGCGCGGCGCCCGATGCCGAGTTGGTGCCGGTGACGGATTACGACGTCGATGCCGACGCTCTGCGCAGTCTGCTGGCGCGCGGCGGGCCTGCCGTGGTCGCGATACAGCATATGAATTCCGAGACCGGCATCACCCAATTGGTCCGTGTGTACACCGACCAGGTGCGCGCGCGCGGCGGTATTCTGGTGAGCGATTGCGCCCAGTCGGCGGGCAAGGAGGACCTGCCCGATGCCGATATGATTATCGTCTCGGCGCACAAGCTCGGTGGACCGCCGGGGGTGGGGGCGCTGCTCGTGCGGGATTTAGGCTTGCTCGAACCCGTTGGTGGCCATGAATTCGGCTATCGGGCCGGAACCGAGAACTTGCCCGCCATCCTTGGTTTCGCCGCTGCGGCGGAGCAGAGCGGCCTGGATAATTGGGCGATCGACGCCTATGCGATGATGGAATTTCGCGAAGCGCTGGAGGCGGTTGGCGAGCCGGTTGGCGCCGGACTGATGACAATGCGCCTATTTGCGATCGCCATGCCCGGCAAGTCCGCCGCCGCGCAGCTGATCCGCTTCGATGCGATGGGCTTTGCCGTTTCGGCGGGGAGCGCCTGCTCCTCGGGCACGCTCAAGCGCAGCCGCGCGCTCGCCGCGTTCGACGTGCCCGAGGAGGTCGCCGCGCGCACCATCCGCATTAGCATGGGCTGGAATACGACCGAAGCGGACCTCAACGCCTTCCGTGATGCTTGGCTCGAGGTAGCGCGGACATGATCTACCTCGATTATCAGGCCACCACCCCGCTCGCGCCCGAGGCGTTCGAGGCGATGCTCCCCTGGCTGCGCGAGGGCTTTGCCAATCCCCATTCCGCCCACGCCCCCGGTCGCGCGGCCAAGGCGGCGGTGGAAGTCGCGCGCGGGCAACTGCTGAAGCTGCTCCCCCCCGGCGGACTCGCCTTCACCAGCAGCGCGACCGAGGCGCTCAACTGGGCGATCAAGGGCACCCAAGGTCCGATCGTGACGATCGCGACCGAACATTCGGCCGTGCTCGATAGCGTCGCCGCCGAGGCCGCGCGGGGGCGGGCGGTAACGGTGCTTCCGGTCGACGCCCATGGCCTGGTCGATCTGGACACGGCAAGGGCGGCGATCGCGCCAGGCACGGGGCTCGTGGTGGCGATGCTCGTCAACAACGAGGTCGGCGTGATCCAGCCGATCGCCGCGCTCGCCGAGCTGACGCAAACGGCGGGGGCGAAATTGCTGGTCGACGCGGTGCAGGGCTTCGGCCGCGTCGCGCTTCCCGAGGCCGATTTCATCGCGCTCTCGGCGCACAAGATCCATGGGCCGAAGGGCATCGGCGCGCTCTGGTTTCGTAACGCGCCCCCCGCCGCCCTGCTCCACGGCGGCGGGCAGGAGCCCGAACGCTCGGGAACGCTGTCGCCGGCGCTTTGCGCGGGGTTCGGCGCGGCGGCGAAGCTCGCGGGCGGGCGGTTCGATGAGGACGCGGGGCATGTCGAGCGGCTGTTCGGCATCGCCCGCCAGGCGCTGGGGCCGGACTGGACGGTCAACGGCAGCGTGGAGCGGCGTTATCGCGGCAATCTCAACCTGCGCCGCGCCGGGCTCGACGTCGCGCGGCTGATCAGCGAGCTGCGCGACATCGCCTTTTCGGCGGGCTCGGCCTGCGCCAGCGGCTCGGGCCGGCCCAGCCACGTCTTGCGCGCGCTCGGCCTGTCGGACACAGAGGCGCGGTCGAGCATCAGGCTCGGCTTTGGCCGCTACACGCGCGAGGAGGAGTTGATGGAGGCGATCGAGCGGATCAACGCGGCGGCGGCGCGGCAATGATCCGCGTGCGCTTCATCGCGACCGACGGGCGCGAACAATGGATCGAGGCCGCGCCGGGCGCGCGGCTGCTCGATGTCGCGCAAGCCCATGGCCAGCCGCTCGAGGGCACGTGCGAGGGGCAGATGGCGTGCTCGACCTGCCATGTGATCATCGACGCGGGCGATTTCGCGCGCCTCCCGCCGCCGCGCGAGGAGGAAGAGGATATGCTCGATCTGGCGGTGGGCGCGACGCGGACCAGCCGGCTCGCCTGCCAAATCTGGCTCGATCCCGCGCTCGACGGGCTGACGGTGCGGATGCCGCGCGAGGCACGGGACATGCGCGGGCGGTAGCGCCTCGCCTATCCAAGGCGCTGACACCACCCATGAACGCCACCCCGGCCTCGAGCCGGGGTCCCGCTTCTCTTTTCCCCGCGCCAAGGTAGCGTGACCCGGGTCGAGCCCGGGGTGGCGTTAGCCTGGTAGCAGCGTGCCCGGCCCGGGTGCCCTAATGCCCCTGCATCGGGCAGGGCGCGCCCCGGTCGATCTCGATCTGCAGCGTCGGGTGATCGATCGCGAATTCGTCGTGCAGCCGGCGCGCGACCTCGCGCAGGAAAGCGTCGCCGGGGTGGCCGCCGGGCATCACTAGCCGCGCGGTGAGCGCGACCTCGGTGGTGCTCATCGCCCAAATATGGAGATCGTCGAGCCGCGCGACCCCCGGCAGCGCGCGCAGCGCCTCGGCGACGCGGGGCGCGTCGATCGCGCTCGGCACCGCGTCGAGCGCCATCACCACCGCTTCGCGCAGCAGCCCCCAGGTGCTCCACAGGATCATCGCGACCACCGCGAGCGAGGTGAGCGGGTCGATCCAGGCATAGCCGGTGAGCAGCACCAGGCCGCCCGCGATCACCACCCCGGCCGACACCCCGGCATCGGCGAGCATGTGCAGATAGGCGCCGCGAATGTTGAGGTCGCCGCGCCGCCCGCGCGCGAACAGCCAGGCGGTGAGCGCGTTGACCAGGATCCCCGTCGCCGCCACCGCCATGATCGTGCCGCCGCCCACGGGGCGCGGATCGCCGAAGCGCTGGATCGCCTCGAACGCGATGCCCCCGGTCGCGACCATCAGGAACAGAGAGTTGGCGAGCGCCGCCAGGATCGTCGAGCCGCGCCAGCCATAAGTGAAGCGCGGCGTCGCCGGGCGCTTGGCGAGCGCCGCCCCGCCCCAGGCGACGAGCAGCCCGAGCACGTCCGAGGCATTATGCCCCGCGTCCGCCAGCAGCGCGACCGAGCCCGCCCACAGCCCCGCCACCACCTCGAGCCCGACGAACCCTAGGTTGAGCGCGATGCCGATCGCGAAGGCGCGCCCGAAATCGGGGGCGTCGTGGTGGTGGTGATCGTGGTGATGACCCATCGACCCAGGAATAGCGGAGGCAAGGGGTGGGGGGTAGCCCTTGGGGGAGGCGGGCGGCCTTCAAACGCCGCTCGACCGGCCTTTCCCCACCACGAACGGCACCACCTCGCCTGGCGTGGTGAACGCGGCGACCGGGGCGAGCGCGGTCAAGGCCTCGCGATTGGCATAGCCCCACAGCACCGCCGCGCCATCGATGCCGACCTTGCGCGCCGCCGTCAGATCGCGCGTCTCGTCGCCGATCGAGAGGATCGTGTCATGCGGCAGCCGCGCGCGGCGGATCACGCGGCGGAAGCGCGGCGCCTTGCCGAACAGCGAGGCACCGCACTCCCATTGTTCGATCCGCGCGGCATTATCCGCGCCCAGGATCGCGCGGGCATTATGCTCGGCATTGGAGGTGACGAGCGCGATCCGCACCCCGGCCGCGCCCAGATCGGCGAGCAGCGCGCTCACGCCTTCGAACAGCGCGATTTTGTGCGTTTCCGCCGCCAGCCGCCGATGCAAATGCCGCGCGATGATCGGCAGCTTCCAGCGCGGGATGCCCAAATGCTTGATCACCTCGCGCGTGGTGCGCCCGCGCAGCCCCTCGATCTCGTCGGGCGCGACGCGGCAGAAGCGGAAGCGATCGGCGAGATCATCGGCGATCGACAGGAACCAGTCGCCCGAATCGGCGAGCGTCCCGTCGAAATCCAGAATCACCAGGCGGTAGCGCGGGGCCAAGGGATCAGCGCCGTCCGCCACGGCCGCCCCGTCCGCCGAAGCGTCCGCCGCCCGGCCCCTCGCCGAAGCCGCCGCGCCCGAACCCGCTGGTGAGCGTCAGTAGTTCCTGGCGGGTGACCGCCCCGTCCTTGTCGCGATCGAAGCGGGCGAAGTCGCGCGCGAAGGCCGCTTGGAGCTCGGCGAGGGTGATGCGATCGTCTTGATCGGCATCGACGTCGAACGGGCTGGGGAGCGCGGTGCGGTCCCCCAGCCAACGCGCCGCCCAATCGGCGAAAGCGATATAGCCCAGGCTCCCCTGGCGCGCGCCATCGGCGGCGGCGAAGCTGCGCGCGACTTCGGCGGTGAGTTCGGCCGACGTGACGCGCGCATCACCATCGGCATCGGCGGCGGCGACGAACAGCGCGACCGGCTCGGCCATGATCGTCGATTGCGGCGGCGTGCGCGGGTCGCGGGGTTGCTCGGCGCTGGGCGCCTGTCCTCGCTGGGCGAGCGCGGGGGCGGGCGCGAGCAAAAGCAACAGAGCGAGACGACGCATGACGGCTTTCATGGAATGAGCAGCGAGGAATCGCCATAGGAATAAAAGCGATAGCCGCGTTCGATCGCATGGGCATAGGCCGCTTGCATGCGATCGAGCCCCATCAGCGCCGACACCAGCATGAACAAGGTCGAGCGCGGCAGATGGAAATTGGTCATCAGCGCGTCGATCCCCTTGAAGCGATAGCCCGGCGTGATGAAGATCGCGGTGTCGCCCTCGAACGGGCGGATCACCCGATCCTCGCCGGCGGCGCTTTCGAGCAGGCGCAGCACGGTGGTGCCGACCGCGACGATCCGCCCCCCGTTCGCGCGCACCGCGTTCAGCCGATCGGCGGTTTGGGCGTCGAGCCGGCCCCATTCGGCGTGCATCTGGTGATCATCGGTATCCTCGGCCTTCACCGGCAAGAAGGTGCCCGCGCCGACGTGAAGGGTGAGCGTCGCATGGCCGATCCCCGCCGCGTCGAGCGCCGCCATCAGTTCGGGGGTGAAATGGAGCGAGGCGGTGGGGGCGGCGACCGCGCCTTCCTCACGCGCGAACATGGTTTGGTAATCGTCGCGGTCGCGCGCGTCGATCGCGCGCTTGCTCGCGATATAGGGCGGCAGCGGCATGGTGCCGACGCGTTCGAGCAGCAGCTCGACCGGCTCTTCCCCCAGGAACTCGAGCGCGAAACTACCGTCCTCGGCGCGGTCGCGGGCGATGGCGGCGGCGTCGGGGCCGAAGTCGATCGTGTCGCCCTCGTGGAGCCTTTTGGCGTTGCGGATGAAGGCGCGCCAGCGGCGCGGCCCTTCGCGCTTGTGGAGCGTCGCGCCGATGCTTGCTTCACCCCGCCGCCCTTCGAGCTGGGCGGGGATGACGCGGGTGTCGTTGAACACGAGGATGTCGCGCGGGGAAAGCAGGCGCGGCAGATCGCGCACCCCCGCGTCCTCGAAGGCGTCGCCCTTCACGACGAGCATCCGCGCGGCATCGCGCGGGGTCGCCGGGCGCAGCGCGATGCGTTCTTGCGGCAATTCGAAATCGAAAGCGTCGACTTTCACCCCATCCCTCCCGCCGCGCGCCATGGCGCGAGCCGGTGGCGAAGGGCAAGGGGTTTTACGCAGCCTAAATCCTCCCCGTTTCACGGGGCGGGGGGCGGAGGCGGCGACATCACCTGCCGGGGGCAGGTGATCCGCCGGAGCCCGGCTTGCGAAGCAAGCCGGTGCCCGCGAAGCGGGTGGTGGAGGGGGCGCGCTACGAGGCGCGCGGCTCACCGGATTGCCCGCCCCCTCCGTCGCGCTGCGCGCGCCACCTCCCCGTAAACGGGGAGGATTTAGGCGATTTGGTTGAAACGCTCGAACGGCGGGCGCGGCGAGCGGGGGAAGATGCTGCTCGGATCGCCCACGCCCAACGTCGCGATGAAGTTCGATTTGATATGCGGCGTCTCGGCGAAGAAATCGGCGTCGAGCGCGGCGTTGTCGAAGCCCGACATCGGCCCGACGTCGAACCCCAGCGCGCGCGCGGCGATGATCAGATAAGCGCCCTGGAGCGAGCCGTTGCGCAGCGCCGAGGTCTGGCGCAGCGCCAAATTGCCCTCGAACCAGCTTTTGGCATCGGTGTGCGGGAACAGCTCGGGCAGATGCTCGTGGAAATTCTCGTCCATCGCGACGATCACCGCCGCCGGCGCCGCCTTGATCTTGGCGGCGTTGGTACCGCTCGCATGTGCCGCGAGCCGGGCGCGCGATTCGGCGCTCAGGCACCAGACGAAACGCGCGGGGAGTTGATTGGCCGAGGTCGGGCCGAATTTCACCAGCTCCCAGATCGCGCGCGCATCGGCTTCGGTGAAGGGCGCGTCGGTATAGCCGTTCGCGGTGCGCGCTTCGCGGAAAATCCGATCGAGCGCGGCGTCGCCGAGCTTTTCGTGCATGCTGGGTCCTTTTGGCGAGACGTTAAACCGCGCGGACTTCGGTCACTTCGGGCACATAGTAACGCAGCAACTGCTCGATGCCGTTCTTGAGCGTCGCGGTCGAGCTCGGGCAGCCCGCGCAAGCGCCGTGCATCGAGAGATAGACGCGGCCCTTTTCGAACCCGCGATAGACGATGTCGCCGCCATCGCCCTGCACCGCCGGGCGGATGCGGGTGGCGATCAAGTCTTGGATTTGATCGACGATCTCGGCATCGGCGGGATCGCTTTCGAACTCGGCGCCCTCGCTCGGCACGCTGAACTCGGCGGCGCCCTGCTTGAACAGCGGCATCTCGGCCGAGAAATGGTCGAGCAGGATGCTCAGCACATCGGGTTTCAGCCGCGCCCAATCGCTGCCGGGCGCGGCGGTGACCGAGATGAAATCGCGCCCGAAGAACACGCCCGTCACGTCGCCCAGGCCGAACAAGGCCTCGGCGAGCGGCGAGGCCTCGGCGGCTTCGGCCGAGGCGAAATCGCGCGTGCCCGCGGTCATCACCGCGCGGCCGGGCAGGAATTTGAGCGTCGACGGGTTGGGCGTCGTTTCGGTTTCGATGAGCATGGCGCTCATGTGGCGCGCGCGCGGCGGGGGATCAAGGGCGCGCGGCGAGCCGCTTCGCCCAACCGTTCAGATCGTCGTCATGTTGTTCGATCCAGCGCGCCGCCAGGCCGCGCAGCGCGGCGATATTGGCGGGAGAGGCATCGTCGAGTTCGTCGCTCACCCCGTGCAGCGCGCCGTCGATCCGGGTGTAGCAGCGATCGTCTTGGTCGCGATTGAGCAGCTGGTTCATCTGATAAGCGGTCGTGCTGGAGACGCCCTGCATCAGGATCGAGATCAGCGGATGGTCGCCGCGATAGATCAGCCAGCGCAAAATCCCCCAATCGGCGATTTGGTGATAGGGATAAGGCCGGTTCTGGCTGCCGGTGCCGAGCGACAGCATCTCGATCCGCTGGTTGCTCCAGCCCAGCTTCAGCGCCTCGACATAAGTCGCCATGCTGGGATCATTGGCGAACACGCCGCCGTCGATCAGCGTGTGCGGCGCCGTTGGAGCGTTCAGCGCGGCGACTTTGGCGGGCGGGAAGAAAGTGGGCGCGGCGGAGCTGCCCCGCGCCGCCTCGCGGGCGAGATAATCGGGCTCGTTGGCGCCAAAGCCTTGCCCGCCCGCCATGAACAGCGCGCGGCGTTCCTTGGTGTCATAGGCGCAGAGCACGACATTGGTGAGCGCGGCGGACAGTCGAGCCTCGCCCAGCCGCTCCTCGAGCAGCCGATCGAGCGGCTGGGCGCTGTAAAGCGGCCCCCACAAGCTGCGCAGCGTTTTCAACCACAGTTCGGGGAAAATCGTCCGCCCGTGATCGGCATAGAGGTCGACCAGGTCGGCCGGGGTGCAGGCGGCGCGCCGCGGATCGGCGGCGCTTGGCGCGGCGAGCCCGGCGACGATGATCCCGCCGGTCGAGGTGCCGCCCATCAGATCGAAACATTGATGGAGCGGCTTGGGCGGGAGATTCCGCGCCTGGCGTTCCGCCGCGATCCGCGCTTCCAGATCGTGCAGGACCAGTGCGGGAACCAGGCCGCGAATGCCGCCGCCATCGACCGTCAAAATAAACTTGATGTCCGCCGCCATGCCATCCTCCCCGCGATGCGCGGCAAGAATAACATGGAGCGCGGCTCGACCGCTCATGAAATCAGCGTCAGGCGGCGTTTAACCGATCATCCGTCCAATTGTTTCACCGCCGCGTTCCACGCGCTGATATTGTCGCGCACTTCCTGCACGAAGGCCGAGCGGCGCGCGAAGCCCATGAAGAAATCGGCGAACCATTTGCCGGGCTGGCGCAAGGGGCGTTCGAACTGGATCAGCAGCACGACGCGCGTCGATTCGGTGTCGTTCCACACTTCGTGGCGATAAGTATCGTCGAACACCAAGGTCTCGCCTTCGGCCCAGCGCACGATGCGGTCCTTCACGCGCATCCGCACGTCGCCGTCCTTGGGGACGATCAGCCCCAGATGGCAGGTGATGAGGCCCTTGGTGACGCCGCGATGATCGGGGATATGGGTGCCGGGCGCCAGAATCGAGAAAAAGGCGCTGTTGAGCCCCGGCACCTGCTCGACCACGGCGGCCGTGCGCGGGCAGCGCGCGAGATTTTCCTCGATCGCATAGCCATAGCCATAGAGGAAAAAGGACCGCCATTTGTTGACCTCGGCGATCGAGCGGTGATCGGGCGAGATCGTCGCGAGCGACGGCGCCGCCTGGCCGACGAGCGCGACCGCCATCGCCTCGTCGCGGATCGCCCGCCAATCGTCGCGCAGCTTTTGCGTCCAGGGGAAATCGCGCACGTCGAGCACGGGATCATTGGGCACGCGCGACGAAGTGCCGATCAGATGATCGAAAATGCCGCGTAATGCCTTGCCGAGCTTGATGATGAAGGGGCGGTTGCGTTCGGCCTTCATTTCCGCGCCCGGCGCGGGGGCGCCCGAAATCACGTTGAGATCGGGCACCATGCCCGCCGGCGGCTCATGTTCGCCGCGAAACGCCCGTTCGCCGCGCGTCGGTTGCTCGATCAGCTTGCTGTTCATCATGTTTTTCAGTCCCTGTTCGCGCTCGCTTCGGGCTGCGAACGCCCCGCCTGGGGGCCGGCGCGGTCTTTTTCTTCAAGGGCGTGGCAAAATCGGCCACTACCCGGCGCGCTAATCCCCAGCTCGGGCGAAATAATGGCAAAACAAGGCTGTTTCTTGGAACTTTTCGCCATCGAAATCAGCCGCGCGTGGCTTGGTCGTCGCGAGACGCTGGCGCGGCGACGTGGTGGCCGCTAGACGATGGCGATGACTCGGTCGTTTCGTCGCTTCCCCGCCGCTTGCCTCGCCTTCGCTGCTCTGTTGTTGCCGGTGGGCGACGGCATCGCCCAGCAAGCTGCCCCGCAAACCGCCCGCGCCGATGCGCCCGGCTGGCTCTATAAGGGCAGCGACATCACCCCCGATCCCGATTGGCGCTTCGGCGAGTTGCCTAATGGCTTGCGCTATGCGGTGCGCCGCAACGGCGTGCCGCCGGGGCAGGTGGCGGTGCGGGTGCGGATCGACGCGGGCTCGCTCTATGAGGACGAAAGCGAGCGCGGCTTCGCGCATTTGATCGAGCATCTCTCGTTTCGCGGCTCGGCCTATGTGCCCGATGGCGAGGCCAAGCGCGTCTGGCAGCGGCTGGGCACCACGTTCGGGTCGGACACCAACGCGGTCACCTCGCCGGTGTCGACCACGTACAAGCTCGATCTGCCGAGCGCGACCGAGGCGGGGCTCGACGAGAGCCTGAAGATCCTCTCGGGCATGGTCAGCCAGCCCAATATCACTACCCAGGCGCTGGGCGCCGAGCTGCCGGTGGTGCTCGCCGAACAGCGCGAGGCGCCGGGCGCGCAAGTGCGCTTTTCTGACGCGGTGCGCGAAACCTTGTTCGCCGGCCAACCGCTCGCCGATCGCTCGCCGATCGGCACGATCAAGACGCTCCAGGCCGCGACCGCCGCCAAGGTGCTCGCTTTCCACGATCGCTGGTATCGGCCCGAGCGCGCGGTGGTGATCCTGTCGGGCGACGTCGATCCGGCGCTGATGGAGCGGCTGGTCGTCAAGAATTTCTCGAGCTGGCGCGGCAAGGGCGCCGATCCGCCCGATCCCGATTTCGGCAAGCCCGATGCTTCGAAGCCGATCACCCGCGCGACCGCCGAGGCGGCGATCCCGCCGCTCGTCCAGATCGGCATCATGCGCCCCTGGGTGTTCAACGCCGACACCGTGTTGTTCAACCAGAAGCGCATGGTCGATGTGATCGCGCTGCGGCTGATCAGCCGCCGGCTCGAACAACGCGCGCGCAGCGGCGGCAGCTTCATCGAGGCGAGCGTCAATATCGACGATATCCAGCGATCGGCCAATGCGACCGTGATCTCGGTCATTCCGACGACCGACTGGGCCGCGGCGCTCAAGGACGTGCGCGCGGTGATCGCGGATGCCGAGGCGAGCTTGCCCGATCAGGCCGAGATCGACCGCGAAGTGGCGGAATATGATACGCTGCTGCGCACCCAGGTCGAAACCGCGCGCGCCGAGGCTGGGGCGAAACAAGCCGATGATCTGGTCGGCGCGCTCGACATTCGCGAAACGGTGACGACGCCGCAGACGGCGTATGAAATTCTCCAGGGCGCGAAAAAGGCGGGCTTTTTCACGCCGCAGGCGATCCAGGCCTCGACCCGGCGGGTGATGCAGGGGGCGCTGCGCGCGATCGTCAACACCCGCGCGCCCGATCCGACGGCGGCGGCCAAGCTCGCGCAGGCGCTCAAGGCCGATGTCTCGAAGCTCGGCGCCAGGCGTGGGCCGCTGGTGAAGGCCGATTGGTCGCAACTCCCCGCGCTGCCCGCGCCGGGCAAGATCGCCTCGCGCCAGTCGTTCAGCGATCTCGGGATGGAGCAAGTGACCTTCGCCAATGGCGCGCGGCTGATGCTGTTCGCCAACAGCGCGGAGGCGGGGCGCGTTTACGTGCGCGTCCGCTTCGGCGGCGGCTATAACGCGCTGCCCGCCGACAAGCCGACCCCGGCCTGGGCGGCGCCGCTCGCGCTGGTGCAAGCCGGCATCGGCACGCTCGATCAGGAAGCGCTCGACCAGTTGACCAACGGCCGGCGGATCGGGCTCGATTTCGCGGTCGACGACGATGCCTTCGTGCTCGGCGCGACCACCTCGCCGCAGGATCTGGCGGACCAGCTGCGGCTGATCGCGCTGAAGCTCTACGCCCCGCGCTGGGACGCCGCGCCCTTCGAGCGCGCCAAGGCGGCGACGCTGCTCGCTTATGACGGCTATAAATCCTCGCCCCAAGGGGTGCTCGGCCATGATTTGGAAGGCTTGCTGCGCGCGGGCGACCAGCGCTGGTCGACGCCCTCGCGCGCGGCGGTGCAGGCGGCGACGCCCGCGCAGTTCCGCGCCTTTTGGGAGCCGTTGCTCAAGACCGGGCCGATCGAGGTGCAGGTATTCGGCGATGTGAAAGCCGAAGAGGCGATCGCCGCCGTCACCCAAACGATCGGCGCGCTGCCGCCGCGCGGCGACACGCTGGTGCCGCCCACCAGCCCCAAATTCGCCGCGCACGTCGCCAAGCCGGTGGTGCGCACGCATACGGGGCCGAACAATCAGGCGGTGGCGGTGATCGCCTGGCCGACGGGGGGCGGGATCGCCTCGATCAGCGAATCGCGCCGGCTCGAGCTGATCGCGCAAATTTTCAGCGACCGGCTGTTCGAGCGGCTGCGCCAGGAAGCGGGCGCGAGCTATTCGCCGAGCGTGCAGAGCAGCTGGCCGGTGGGGCTGGCGAGCGGCGGGCGCGTGCTCGGCGTGGGGCAGGTGCCGCCCGACAAGGTCGATTTCTTCTTCAAGCTCAGCCGCGAAATCGCCGTCGATCTCGCCGCCAACCCGATCGGGCAGGACGAGCTCCAGCGCACCGTGGGGCCGTACCGCCAGCTGATCTCGCGGATCGCGACGGGCAATACATTCTGGTTCACCAATCTCGAATGGGCGACCTATGACCCGCGCCGGATCGAGGCGCTGCGCACGCTCAGCCGCGATCTGGCGACGGTGACGCCCGACGCTTTGCGCGACACGGCGAAGAAATATCTGAAGCCCGAGAGCGAATGGACCTTCGTGGTGCTGCCGCAAGCCGCCCGCGCCGCGAACGACAATCGCGCGGGCAGCGGCAAGCGGCGGGCGGGGGCGCGGCGCTAGGCTGCGGTTTGGTCGGTTCGGGACCAAGGGCGATTTAGAGTCTGTCCGATTGAGATGGAATCCGTTCGCTCCGACGAACGGTGTTTCTATTTTAGAGCTGGTTGTGATCACACCGAACCACTGGCTTGATGCAAAAAGCTCCTCCCCTGAAAGGGGAGGGGGGCGTAGGCGGGCAAATCA
>LWDI01000011.1 GCA_002083475.1 Proteobacteria bacterium SG_bin5 | reverse complement strand
GGCGCGGCTCGGCCTCGCGCGCGATGCCCGCCCCGCCGCCATCGCGCGCGCGGCGGTGGCGCGCTTCGGGCTCGATACGCCGGCGGAAATGCTGGGCGAATGGTCGCTCGCGACGTGGCGCGCCGATGGCGCCGTCACGCTGATGCTCGCCGCCGAACGGCGCGAGCGCTTGTTCGTCGCGCGCGGGCGCGATCGGCTCGCCTGGTCGCCCGATCCCCATGCGCTCGCGCGGCTCGCCTGGGTCGACCGCGCACTCGATGCGACCGGCTTGCTGCTCCAGCTCGGCCGCGCCGAACTCCGCGCCGCGCTGGGTTGGCGCGGCCTGTTGGCGGGCATCGACCAGCTGCCGGCCGGCGGCGCGCTCCACGTGGCGCCCGACGGCGGCGAGACGCGCCGCGTCGCCACCGTGCTGACGCCACAACCACGCTTCACGGGCAGCCTCGCCGACGCGCTCGCCGAAACCGAGGCGCTGTTGCGGCACATCCTGCGCGAGCGCCTGCCGCACGGGCTCCACCCGGGGCTGCTGCTCAGCGGCGGGCTCGATTCGTCGCTGCTCGCCTGGTTGATCGCCGCCGAGGCCCCGCCGGGCGCGCGGCGCGCGGCGCTCTGTTCGGCCGCGCCGCCCGGCTCGGGGATCGCCGACGAAGTCGCGTTCGCTTCGCTGGTGGCGGCGCGCCACGGCTTCGCCTTCGCCGCCGTCGCCCCGCCCGAGACCGCCGACCCCTATCTTCCCGATCCCGAGGACATCGCTGGCGCCGCCGGCCCCTTCGTCAGCAACCGCCATTGCATCAACACCGCGCTGCGCGCCGAGGGCGAGCGGTGCGGGGCGGTGGTGTTGGTGAACGGCACCTATGGCGAAATGACGCTCACCGCGCGGCTGCCGGGGAGCGGCGGGGCGCGCGAAAGGCTGGGCGCGCTGCGACGGTGGCTGCGCGGGGACGCGGCGGCGGACGCGGCGATCGATCCCTTCCATGTGATGCTCGCGCCCGCGCGCCGCGCCGCCCTGCCCGATGCGGTCGCGGCGGCGATCGCGGCGGCGCCCAGCGATCACGGCGCGCCGGCCGAACCCGGGCTGTTCGGCTATCGGTCGAGCGTTGAACGGGGGGTGGCCCTATCGACGCGCCAGAACGCGCGCGCCGCGCGGATGATCTATCCGTTCCGCGATCCACGCCTGTTGCGACTCTTCGCGGGCATGCCCGAAGCACTGCTGCGCGCGGCGGGGGCCGATCGCGGCATGGGGCGGCGGTTGGCGCGCGGGCATTTGCCCGAGGTGATCCGCGCGCGGCGGCGGGGTCGCCCGGCCGATCCGGGCCATTATCGCCGCCTGCGCGCCTTCGCGCCCGCCGCGCGCGCGCGGATCGCCGGTTATCGCGCGGCCGGGGTGGGCGATTGGCTCGACTTGGACCGGCTCGATACCGCGCTCGCGCGCGTCGCGGCGGCGGGTCCCGCCGATGTCGTCGAGGCGAACCAGGTCCAGATGACGGCGCTCGCGGCGGAATTTCTGCTCTGGTTCGCGCGCGCCGACTGATTCGCGCCGGGCAAATCGGCGAGGCTCGGCGAGGCTCGGCGAGACTAGGCGAGACAGGGCGAGACAGGGGCCGCTTCGCTCGCTAAGCTCGCCGCGCGCTCCACTCACCACCAAGACCAAATAGGATGTTTCGATGGTAACGCCGCGACCGATGCTGCTCGATGAATTCACGCCCCTGCTCGGCAAGGAGTTTCGCGTCGATTGCACACCGGCGGAAGTGCCGCTGGTGCTGACCGAGGCCTATCCGATCCGCGATAGCGGCCTCGCCGATCGGCCGCCGTTCATGCTCATCTTCCGCTCGCCGCCCGAGGCGGTGCTGATCACCGGCGGCTATGTGATGCGCTGCGGCGGCTGGGGCCCGGAAATCATCCATATCGAACAGGTCGCGGCGCTGAAGGACGCCGAGCCGGGACATTATTATCAGGCGGTCTTCAACTAAACGCCACCGCGCGGCCGCACCGAGCTGCGCCCTAGAGCGATTTCCAGGCAGGTGGAATCACCTGTCGACTCGGAAATCGCGGCAAATAAAAGATCTAGAGCGGCGATCCGATGCAATCGGATCGGAAACCGCTCTAGGCGCGGCGCCGCTCGGCCAGGATCAGTTGCGCGCCGGATAGGGTCCTTCGAGCGCGATCACGATCTGGACGCATTGCAGCGGCGGCAGCGTCGGCATCGGCGCGTTGCCCAACCCCGCGGGGGCAAGGCTGCCCGCGACGTTGAGCCCGCCGAGCGTGTAGGTGCCGGTCGTGGTCGTGGGCCCGTAGATCACGGGGATCGCCTTTTTCGCGGACGACGAGTCGACCGAACGCGCGAGCATCGCCGTGTTATTGGCTTGGGGTTGCTGCAGCGTCGCATCGGCGGTCGACGCGCTGAGCGTCGCGGCCGAGTTATAGCCATGCACGTGTAGCGGCAATTGCGACGACAGAAGCTGGGTCGATTGCGTTCCCCAGCTTTGCCCCAAGGTGCGCGGGGTGAGCCCGGCGCCCGATCCGGACCCGACCATCATCCGACCGCGCAGATCGGGCAGCGCGAAAGTCGTGACACCGTTGCCGCCGAAGGTCGTCCCGATCAACGAGAAGAGCGCTTGGTATTGCGCGATCGACGCCTGCTGCCCGTTGCACGCGGCGAAGCCGCGCGGCGCGAAAGTCCAGCCGCCTTGACAAATTTGGCCGACCAAGACGCTTATCATCGTGCTTCTCCCCGTTGCTCGTTGCCTTGCCGATCGCGGCGCGACCCCGGCGGTGGCCGGCGTCGCGCGCGATGGTCGATTAGTTACGCGACGGGAAAATGCCTTGCATCGCGATCACGATCGTCACGCAAAGCGACGGCGGCAGGATCGACACCGGCGCACTGCCGCCCGCCGGCGCGATGGTGCCCGCGACGTTCAGCCCGCCGAGCGTGAACGTGTTTTGCTGGGTCGTCGGCCCATAGATCACGGGGAGCGAGGTGCCGTTGGTTGCGGAGTCGAAGGAGCGGGCGAGCATCGCGGTCCCATTCGATGCCGGTTGCTGCATCGTCGCCCGCGCGGTCGAGGCGCTGAGGCTCGAGGTCAGCGTCAGCGCATGGGTATGCGCCGGCATCTGATTGGTGTTCAGCGTCACCGACTCGGCGCCGGTCTTCTGCCCGAGCACATAGGGCGACAGGCCAGGGCCCTGCCCCGTTCCCACCATCGTCCGACCCTGAAGATCCGGCAGACCGAAAGTGGTTTGCCCGTTGCCGCCGAATGCCGTGCCCAGCAGCGCGAAGACGGCGGAATATTGCTGGATGGGCAGCAATTGACCCGCGCAAAGCATGAAGCCGCGCGGCGCGAAGTTCCAGCCGCCCTGGATAATTTGCCCGATATAGACTTGAGACACGGTCATCCTCCATTTGTTATTATCAAATGAAAAGTGAAGCCCGCCGTTAAAGTCCGCGAACCCCGCCTCTCTGTTCGCCGCGATACTTGCCGCTGTGCGTGCGACGGGGCGAACGTAACTTCCCCGTTTACAATGTCAAGCTAATCGCCCGAACTAATTGGCGCCGACGGTGATTCCACAGCGACGTCGCCGCGACTCGCGCGGCGCAAGGTTTCGAGCCGCTGAAACTCGGGCTCGACATGCCGTTCGACCATCGCGCGCAGCGTCGGCGTCGCGCGGGCGCGTTTGGCGACGCCATCGGGGCGAAACCGCGCGCCGGGCGTTTTGGCATCGTCGCCGCGCATCGACTCGATGCGCCGCGCGGCCTCGGCATCCAGCGCGAAGCCGAAATGCCGGGGCAGCCGATCGAGGATCGCCTCGAAAATCTCGTCATAATGGAGCAGCATTCCCCCGCCGAGCGCGGCATGATGATGCGCGAGCGCGCAGATGCGGCCGAGCACGATCGCGGTATAGGCCTCCGCCCCCAATTCCTCGCCCCCCGCGAGCCCGAGCATCGCCGCGCCCTGCATCCCGGGGACGACGTGAATGCCCGGCATCGCCACCTGCGAAACCGCCACTTCGAGCGGATCGCGGTAGAGAAAGACCCAGGGCGTCTCGGGAAAGGCGGCGCGGAACAGCGGCAGGGCGCCGATATGCCAGCAATCGAGCTTGAAAAAGGCGCGCGTGCCCGGCGCGAGATTATGCATCAGCGCGCGCGCCACCGCGCGCAGCGCGGCGACGGCGGCGGGATGCGGCGCGCGCGCCCCGTCGCTCGACAGCGCCAAGCCCCATTGCACCACGGCATCGAGCGGCTCGGGTTCGGAGAGCTTGGCATGGCCGGGAAAGCCGGCGAGAAGCCGCGCGAGCAAGGTCGAGCCGCAGCGCGACAAATGGAAGACCAAGCCCGCCGGCGCGGCGCCATCGGCGGGGCAGGCCGCGATCAATTCGTCGAGCGTCAGCCGCCAGCGCATCAGCCGGTTGAACGGCAGCGCCGTGGCCCGGCGCACGCTGTCGGCGAAGAAAGGATCGTCGAGCGGCCCCATGCCGAACGCCGCCCAGTCGAACTCGGGCCCCGCCGGCCCCGCCGCGACCTGCGCGGGCAACCAGCCTTCGGGCGGCCACCCACCCCCCACCAGCGGCGCGGGCGCGAAGCGCGCGAGCCCGAGCGGATCGGGCCGGCACGCCGCCGCGATC
>LWDI01000010.1 GCA_002083475.1 Proteobacteria bacterium SG_bin5 | reverse complement strand
AACGCAGCTGCTGCGCGAGATAGACCGAGCGCATGAAGGGCACATCGGCATCGGCCATGCCGTGGAGCAGCCGCACCGGCGCGTCGATCGCGATATTGCCGTGCATCACCCGGTTCGCCTCCCCCGCCATCCAAAAGCCGCGCGTATAGACGGTGGGCGCGGGGCCATAGGGCGAGGGGCGCTCGAGCCGCCCGTCGTTCAGCAGCGCGAGCTTTTCCTCGGTGGTGAAGCCCCAATCGGTGAAATCGGGCGCTGCGGCGATGCCGACCAGCCCCACCACCCGATCGGGCCGCGCCTTGGCCGCGAGCAGCATCAGCCAGCCGCCCATCGACGAGCCGATCAGCACCAAAGGCCCCGGCGTGCGATCGATCATCGCGAGCACGTCGTCGCGCCAATCGGCGAGGGTGAAATCCTCGAACGCGCCGGGGCTCTTGCCGCAGCCGCGATAATCGAAGCGCAGATAGCCGCGCCCCCGCCCCCGCGCCCAGGCTTCGAGCGCGAGCGCCTTGGTGCCGCTGCGGTCGCTCGCATAGCCGGGGAGGAAAATCAGCGTCGGCCCCTCGCCGGGGGTGAAATCATGCGCGAGTTCGGTCATGCAAGCGGCCTTACGCCGCTCCGCGCGCCGCGACCAGCGGCTAGCGCGCCGCCAAAAAGCGATCGAGCGCCACCGCGAACGCCTGCGGCTGATCGAGCATGATGAAATGATAGGCATCGCCCACCGGCACGAAGCTTACCTTGGGCGCCCTGGCATATTCGCCGCGATAGAGCGCATCGGCGCGCTCGCGCGGGATTGCGGGCGAATAGGGATAAACGAGCGTGATCGGCGTCGCGATGCTCGGCAGATCGCCGCGCAAATCGGCCATGAAATCCTCGTACAAGGCCTGGCCGACGACGCGCGGATCGGCGGCGTCGCTCCATGCCGCGACTTGCGCCTGGGCGGCGGGCGTGAGCGCCAAGCGCGCGGCATTGGCGGCGCTCGCCGCCTTGTCGACCGGCTGGCCATGGCGCGCCGCGAGCGCCGCGCGCTGCTGGGCGACGAAGGGCTCGACCTGGGCGGGGGTCGCGCCCGGCGGGGCGAAGATCGTGCCGATCCAGGGCAGCGAATCGACCACCATGATTTTCGTGATATGCTCGGGATGCGTCTTGGCGAGCATCAGCGCGGTGAGCCCGCCGAGCGAATGGCCGACCACGGCGGGGGACTCGAGCTGGTTGGCAACGATATAAGCGTTCAGCTGCTCGACGAGTTCGGGGAGGATCGGGGCGCTCAGGTTCGGCCCCGGATCGCCGGCCGCGAACCCCTTGAGCTCGACCAGATGCAGCCGATAACGCCCTTTGAGCGCCGCGCGCGCCCCGTCCCACACCGCGCGCGGGCTGGCGAGGCCGGGGATCAGGATGACGTCGGGGCCCTGCCCTTCGACCGTGACGGTGAAGCGCAGCGCGGCGGCGGCGGGCGCCGCTGTTGGCGCGGCTTGCGCTTGGGCGGCGACGGGCGCGGCGATCAAGAGCAACGGCAACAAAGCTCGGCGGATCATGCGTCGGTCTCCCGGCTGGGGCTGGTGAAAATATCCTCGATCTTCAGGTCGAACAGCTCGGCGATGCGGAACGCGAGCGGCAGCGAGGGATCATAGCGCCCGGTCTCGATCGCATTGACGCTCTGGCGCGAGACCTGGAGCCGATCGGCGAGGTCGCCCTGGCTCCAGCCGCGCTCGGCGCGCAGCACGCGCAGACGATTCTTCACGCCGCATCGCCATCGCGCTCGATCAACAGATTGACGAGCGATCCGATGCCGAGCCCCGCGAACCACAGCACGGGGACGAAAAACAGCGGCAGATGCGGCGCATCCGCATAGCTTTCGAGAAAGCCCCAGAGGGTCGCCCCCGCCATCGCCACCCCGGTCGCGACCAGCGCTTTGCGGATTTCGAGCAGGCGCAGATATTCGTCGGTCAGCTCGATCAGATAGCGACCGATCAGCCAGAACACGCCGATCACCGGCAAGGCCGGCAGCATCGCGAGCAGCCAGAGCAAGGGGCCCTGCGCGGTTAGGCGCTCGATCAGCCAGGGCACCAGGAACACCAGCAGCGCGTAAACGATCATCATCGGCACGAAGCGACCGACATAACGCCGCGCCGCCGGGCTACGATCGAACGCCATGACAAGCACCCTTTCGGTTTTGACAAGGACGCTTTACTAATTGGCGTAGGTTTGTGTCAAGGTTGCTGGGCATTATATACTTGACAAAGCAACCCTGATGCGGGTATATGATCCGCATGACGAACCTCACCGCCCCGCACTTCACCGACGAGGATAAGGCCCGCGAGCATCTTGAGGCGCTGCGCTGGCCGGATGGCCCCGTTTGCCCCCATTGTGGCTCGGTGACAGCCAAGCGGCTCCCGGATCAGCGCGGCAAGCCGTCGAAGGCGCATCCCGAGGGCAAGCTTCGCAAGGGGCTGTATCAGTGCAACGGTTGCCGCGAGCAGTTCACCGTGACTGTTGGCACTGTGTTTGAGGACTCCAAAATTCCGCTCAATAAGTGGCTGCTGGCAACGCATCTGATGTGCGCCAGCAAAAAGGGCATCAGCGCGCATCAGCTTCACCGTATGCTGGGCATTACGTACAAAAGCGCTTGGTTCATGGCGCACCGCATCCGCGAAGCGATGACGCCCACTGATAGCGACCCCATGGGCGGCCCTGGGCAGGACGTTGAAGCGGACGAAACCTTCTTTGGTAAGGACAAGACCGCGCCCGAAAGCCGCACCCCGTTTCGCAACATGAACAAAATTGTTTCACTGGTCGATCGCGCCACGGGCCGCGCAACCAGCATCGTTTTTTCGGGCCGTCTCAATGCCGCTGATCTTGGTTCCTACATCTATACCAAGGTTGACCGTTCAAGCCGCCTGCTGACCGACGAAGCGCAGTACTACAAGGCGATCGGGCGCGAGTTCGCCTCGCACGCTTTCACTACCCATGCGCGCGGCGAGTATGTGCAAAAGGCCGATCGCACCGCTCACACCAATACGGTCGAGGGCTTTTTTGGCATTTTCAAGCGCGGTATGCGCGGCGTTTATCAGCATTGCGGCCAACAGCATTTGGAGCGCTACCTTGCCGAGTTCGATTTCCGTTACTCGAACCGCACGGCGCTGGGCATCAATGACGACGAGCGCACGGTGATTGCCCTTCGTGGGATTGCGGGCAAGCGCCTCACCTATCGGCGGACTGATCGCCTCGCCGCTTGAGGGCTACAAACCAGCCCCACGCATCGGCGAGCGCCGTAAGCGCTACTTCGATTGACTCGACTCATTGCCGCGCTTGCCCATAGACTTGTTCGGTTTGTGAGGGGTGGAGAGCATCCGTTGTAGCGCCGCCTCTCGACGGGCCGCCGCCTCCGCTTCGGAGTAAGTTTCGTCGTGTTTCATGTTGAGGTGTATACGTGAGTCCGAAGGCAATTGCACAGGCGGAGGATCGGTTTGCTAAGGCAGAGAGGGCAGTCGAACGCTTGAGGATCGCGAAGAGCTTCAGCGAGGCCGAGGGGGCTTGGTCCGACTTTCTCGCAGCAGCTTCGACCATTTATTCCAAACTTGAGCAGGGCTCGAAAACGAACGGACGCAGCACCGCTTGGTTTGGCCGAGCGAAAAAGGTGAGGAAAGACGATCCGCTGCTTCGCTACCTGCATCACGCGCGTAACAGTGATGAGCACAGCATCGCAGACATCACGGAGCGTAAGCCGGGAAGCTGGGGCATCACGGGCGATGTGATTCTGAACGGGACGATTGGCGGCCCCGGTTCCGTGCTTAATGTGACAGGGACCAACCCCGCTCGCCCCCCGCGCGTGTTCGTGAAACCAAGCAGGCTCGAACTTATTCGCGTCACAGACGACCGGTATGGGGATGCGTTTGACCCCCCGGCGGAGCATCTCGGCAAGCCTATCGAGGACAATACACCCCTTCCTGTCGCCGAACTTGGCCTCGCTTATCTGAAAGCCATGATCGAGGAGGCTAGGCGGCTCGCTCCGTAAGAGCTGCGATCAAAATCAGCCTGACCAGTTCTGCGAGCGGTTGCCCTAGGCAATATTCACGAGCCGCGTAGACCCCCGCCTCGATCATCGCGGGCGTGACAATATCAAAAGAAAGAGCGCCGGCCTGTCTCGACTCAATAACACCACTAACGTGCTTTGCCATGTATATAATGTCCAGGTTGCTTTCCAGCACCGCGACGTGTCGCGCAAAAGAAAACGCCGCGGCGAAGCTGCGGCGTCGGTCGGTGCTGGAGCGCCGCCGGCCGGCCCGTGCCGGCGCTAGGCGCGCGCCGATCGGCTTGGCCGATCGCGCGGCGCGGGTTTACCCCTCGTAATCGCCGCCCAGATTCTGGTTGCGCGGCGGGGCGGCGGCGGTGAGGCGGAGCGCTTCGGCCGAGGCCGAGAGCGAGGCGAGCTCGTCGGGCGCGTCCTCGTCGTCTACCTGCACGCGCTGCAGGCTCGAGACCAGCGCCTCCTGCAGATGATCGGGGCGCACCGTTTCCTCGGCGATTTCGCGCAGCGCGACGACCGGGTTCTTGTCGCGGTCGCGGTCGATCGTCAGATCGGCGCCGCCCGAAATCTGCCGGGCGCGCTGCGCCGCGAGCAGCACGAGATCGAAACGGTTGGGAACCTTGTCGACGCAATCTTCGACGGTAACGCGCGCCATCGCACACCTATGATTGGGGAAAGTGCGCGCGTGTAAGCCGGCGGGCGGCGCGAGTCAATCTTGGCGCCATCGCTCCGCCCCCTTAGGATAGCCGCTCTCGAGCCGAACCCGTTCGTCCCGAGCGAAGTCGAGGGACGTGCCAGCGGCGCAACGCCCCGGAACCCGTGCCTCGACTGCGCTCGGCACGAACGGTGGGAAAATGAGGAGAGAGGGGCATGACGGGCCCGCGCGTCGGACAAATCGCCGTCATCTTCGTCGCGCGCCGCACCGATGACGACGCCGCCGGCTATGCCGCCGCCGCCCAGGCGATGGCCGAACTCGCCGCCGCCCAGCCCGGCTATCGCGGGATGGAAAGCGCGCGGGCGAGCGATGGCCTGGGCATCACCGTCAGCTATTGGGCCGATGACGCGAGCGCCAAGGCGTGGCGCGATCACCCCGAGCACCGCGCGATCCGCGACGCCGGGCGCGACCGTTGGTACCGGGATTATGATCTCTCGGTCGCCGAAATCTTCCGCAACTATGGCTGGCGGCGGGCATGAGCGCCCCGCGCGATCGGCGCTTCGCGCTGTTGTTCATGGTGATGTTCACCATCGCCGCCGGCAATACCGCGCTGCAATCGGTGCTGCCGGCGATCGGGCGCGTGCTCCATGTGCGCGACGCTTGGGTGGCGGCGGCCTTTTCGGTCTCGGCGCTGCTCTGGGTGGTGGCGGCGCCCTATTGGGCGAGCCGATCGGATCGCCAGGGGCGCCGGGCGATGGTGTTGCTGGGGATGGGCGGGCTCGTCGCCTCGCTCGGGCTGTGCGGCGTTTTCCTCGCCGCCGGGATCAACGGCTGGATCGGCGGGGCGACCACCTTCTTCCTCTTCATCGCCGGGCGGATGATCTATGGCGGCTTGGGGAGCGCCGCGCCCCCCGCCGTGCAAGCGCTGGTCGCGGGCGAGACGACGCGCGAGGAGCGCACGCGCGCGCTCACCCTGCTCGGCTCGGCGTTCGGCTTGGGGACGATCATCGGCCCGGCGATTGCCCCCTATCTGGTGCTCGGCGGCATCGCGGGCGTGACGATCGGGCTCGCGGGGCCGGCGCTCGTCGGCGCGCTGTTCGGGCTCGCGATGCTGATCGTCGTCGCGCGGCTGCTCCCCGCCGATCGCGGCATGGCGAGCCAGGGGGCGGCGACCGCTTATCCCTCGATCGGCGGGCAATCGACCGGCGCGAGCATCACCGCCGCCACCGCGCCGCGGATCGAGGCGGTGCGCTATCTCGACCGGCGCGTGCGCGGCTGGCTGATGATCGGGCTGGTCACGGGCCATGCCCAGGCGATGACCGGGCAAGCGATCGGCTTTTTGGTGATCGACCGGCTCCGCCTCGCCCCCGCCGACGCGCTCCAGCCGACGGGACTGGTGCTGATCATGGGCGCGGGCGCCGCGCTGCTCGTGCAATGGGGGGTGATCCCGCTGCTCGCGCTCACCCCGCGCCGGCTGGTGCTGATCGGCTGCGCGGCGGCGGCGCTCGGCTGCGCGCTCACGGGCCTGGCGACCTCGCTTTACGGCATCGCGCTCGCTTATGCGCTAGCGGCGGCAGGGTTTGGCTTCGTGCGCCCGGGGTTCACGGCGGGGGCGTCGCTCGCGGTGGGGCCGGGCGGCCAAGGGTCGGTCGCGGGCAAGGTGACCTCGATCAACGGCGCGAGCTTCGTGCTCGGCCCCTCGATCGGGGTGGGGCTTTACGAGCTGGTCCACCCCCTGCCCTATCTGCTCGCGGCCGGCGCGCTGGTGGCGACGATCGGCTATGCTGCGCGGGTGCTCCGCGCGTCGGCGGATCGCGCTGGCATATCCTCTATCCCTTGACCCGTCACCCCGGACTTGATCCGGGGTCCCGCTTCATCTTGCGGCGGTCGAAGGCAGCGGGACCCCGGCTCGGGGGCCGGGGTGACGGCGTTCTGTTTATCGACGCAGCCGCCTCATGCTTCCCCCGACCTCGGCCGCAATTGCCCCGGCGAAATGAACCCGATCGGCTGGAGCGCCGCCGCGTCCTGCTTCAGCCGCGCGGCGATTTGCGCATAATCGGCCTCCATCTCGGGCGTGACCGAAGCGCGCGAGTCGGCCAAGGCCGTCTCGAAATGCGCCGCCGTCACCGCCCGCGTGCCGAGCGATTCGCGCAACGCGGCGAGCCCCGCGCGGCGCACCAGATCCTCGAGATCGGCGCCCGAATAGCGCTCGGTCCGCCGCGAGAGCGCGTCGAGATCGACATCTTCGGCGAGCGGCATTTTCGCGGTCTGGATGCGCAGGATGCGCCGCCGCCCGGCCTCGTCGGGCACCGAGACGTAGATCAGCTCGTCGAACCGGCCCGGGCGCAGCAGCGCGGGATCGAGCAAATTGGGACGGTTGGTCGCGCCGATCACCACCACCGATTGCAATTCCTCGAGCCCGTCCATCTCGGCGAGGATGGTGTTCACCACCCGCTCGGTCACCTGCGGCTCGCCCAGGCCGCCGCCGCGCGCGGGGACCAGGCTGTCGAGCTCGTCGATGAAGATCACGCAGGGCGCGACCTGCCGCGCGCGGGCGAACAGGCGCGCGATCTGCTGCTCGCTCTCGCCATACCATTTGCTGAGCAAATCGCTCGATTTGGTGGCGATGAAATTGGCCTGCGCCTCGCGCGCGACCGCCTTGGCCAGCAACGTCTTGCCGGTGCCCGGCGGGCCATAGAGCAAAAACCCCTTGGCCGGGCGGATGCCGAGCCGGCGGAACGCCTCGGGGTCCTTGAGCGGCAGCTCGACGCCTTCGCGCAGCCGTTCGCGCGCTTCGTCCTGCCCGCCGACATCGTCCCAGCGGACCTGCGGCGCCTGCACCATCACCTCGCGCATCGCGCTCGGCTGGACGCGCTTGAGCGCGCCGAGGAAATCGTCGCGCGTCACCGCGAGCGTATCGAGCACCTCGGGCGGGATCGTCGTTTCGCCCAGATTGAGCCGCGGCATGATCCGCCGCACTGCCTCGATCGCCGCCTCGCGGGTGAGCGCGGCCAGATCGGCGCCGACGAAGCCATAGGTGGTACGCGCCAACTCATCGAGATCGACCGCCTCGGCGAGCGGCATGCCGCGCGTGTGGATGCCCAAAATCTCGCGCCGCCCGCGCTCGTCGGGCACGCCGACCACGATCTCGCGGTCGAACCGACCGGGGCGGCGCAGCGCCTCGTCGATCGCCTCGGGGCGGTTGGTGGCGGCGATCACCACCAAATTGGTGCGCGCCTCGAGCCCGTCCATCAGCGTGAGCAATTGCGCGACGAGGCGCTTTTCGGCCTCGCCGGTCACCTGGCCGCGCTTGGGGGCGATCGAGTCGATCTCGTCGATGAAGACGATCGCGGGGGCCGCCTTGGTCGCCTGCTCGAACACGTCGCGCAAGCGTTTCTCGCTCTCGCCATAGCCCGATCCCATGATCTCGGGGCCGTTGATGAGGAAGAAATTCGCGTCGCTCTCATTCGCCACCGCGCGCGCGAGCCGCGTCTTGCCGGTGCCCGGCGGGCCGTGGAGCAGCACGCCCTTGGGCGGATCGACCCCCAGCCGCTGGAACAATTCGGGGTAACGCAGCGGCAGTTCGACCATTTCGCGCAGTTGGTCGATCGTGCCGGCCATGCCGCCGATATCGTCATAGGTCACGTCCGCCCGGCGCGCGTCGACCGGCTCCTGATATTCGGCGCGGAGTTCGACCTCGGTATTCTCGTCGATCTGGACGACGCCCTTGGGGCTGCTCGCGACGACCGCGAGGCGGATTTCCTGCAGGGCATAGGCCGGCGCGCGCAAGAATTGCTGCACCTCGGGCGGGATGTTGGCGACGCGCTGTTGGCCTGCGGTCGCGACGATATCGCCCTGGCACAGCGGGCGGCCGAAAAAGGTGCGTTTGAGCGCCTGGGCCGAGCCTTGCAGCCGCAGATTTTCCTGGGCGGGTGCGAAGATCACGCGGGTCGCGGGCTTGGCCTCGGCCTTGCGCACCTCGACGAACTCGCCCGAGCCCACCCCGGCATTGGCGCGCTGCAAGCCATCGATGCGGATGATTTCGAGCCCCTCGTCCTCGGGATAGGGCGCGACCGCGCGCGCGGGGGTGGCGCGCTTGCCGATGATCTCGATCACATCGCCCTCGCCCACCCCCAGCACCGCCATCAGCGCGCGCGGCAGATGCGCGAGGCCGCGCCCGCTATCCTCGGGCCGCGCATTGGCGACTTGCAGGCGGGGAAGATCGCTATCGGCCATTTGGCTCTCCGTACTTCGCGGCGTGAGCGCGCGAGATAGGAAAGCGGTTCCGATTCGGCGAGGGGGGCAAAAAAAGAGCCGACCCAAAGGGCCGGCTCATGAAAGTTTTTAGGAGAGGATGCCTGAAAGGCCCGCCATAAATGCGGCCCGCCCGGTTTTTGTGCAAGTGCGAAATAGCGAAGCGCGCGTGCACGCCGTGCAATCAGGGGGCCGGGGAACGCATCCAGCGGTTGCAATCGCGCGGGCTTGCCCCAATTATGCGGCAACGCAACAAGGGGAGGGGAAGGTGCGGCGTTTGCCCCCGCTCACCGCGATCGAGGCGGTGGTGCAAGTCGCGCGGCTCGGTTCGGTGAAGGCCGCCGCGCAGGAACTGGCGCTCTCCGCCCCCGCGCTCAGCCGGCGCGTGCAGGCGCTCGAACGCTTCGTCGGCCGCCCGCTGTTCGAACGCCGCCACCAGGCGATGCAGCTCAACGCCGATGGCGAGCGGCTGATCGCGCAGATCGGCCCCGCGCTCGACATGCTTTCCGACGCGGTCGAGACGATGACGAGCGGCGCCGAGGTGCTGCGGCTGCGGCTGGGGGTGTTGCCGCTCTATGCCTCGCAGCGGCTGTTCCCGCGCCTGCCCGAGCTGCGCGCGCGCCATCCCGAACTCCATCTCGACATCGACACCGGCAGCCACGGGGTCACCCGGCTGGGCGAAGGGCTCGACGCGGCGATCGTGCTGGCGCGCGAGATCGACCCCGCGCTTTATGCCCGGCGGCTCGATCGCAACAAGATCTTGGTGATCGGCAGCCGCGCGCTGGTCGAAGGGCCCGATCCGGTGACCGAGCCCCGCCAACTCGCCGGGCTCACCGCGCTCGTCCACCGCGACATGCCCGATACCTTCACCAATTGGCGCACCGCCGCCGGGCTCGGCGAGATCGAGCCCGCCGCGATCGACTTGTTCGATTCGGGCGCGCTGATCCTGGAGGCGGCGGCGCGCGGGCTTGGCGTCGCCTTCATGCACGAAAGCCATTTGGAGGACGCGCACGACACGCGGCTCGCGCGGCTGTTCGATATCGAGGTCGATAGCCCTTACAGCTATTGGTTCGTCTGCCGCCCGCGCGCGCTGATGCTGCGGCCGGTGAAGCTGTTCCACGATTGGCTGCTGACGACGCTCGCGGCGGACTGAGCGCGCCGCGCGGCGCCTGGAACGGGTCAGCTCCGCACCAGCAATCCGCGCTCGGGCGGCGGCTCGGCGAGCCAATCGAGCACCGCCGCCGCATCGCGCGCGCCCGCGTCCCAGCGCTGGCGCAACGCCGCGTGCGAGCAATCGAACATTTTTTCCATCCCGCCCTTTTCGTCGGCGCCCGCATAGCTGATTTGCGCCAGCCGCTGCCCCGATCGTTCGGGGTGGAGCGCCGCCTCCAGCGCGCGCTCGCGGACGAGGCCCGCCAGGCGCAGCCGGCTCTGGCTCGCATATTTCACGTCGTTCGATCGTTCGGCGGCGTCGCCCAGCGTGACCGGATCGCCCGGGCGCGGCGCGAACAGCTCGATCGCGAGCAGCCGCGCGGGCGCCCCCGCCCGGTCGCTCGCGACGAAGGGCTCATAGGGCAGATTCGCCGAAAGCCCGCCATCGCCCAGCCAGCGCCCGTCGAGCGCCATCGCCGGGAAATTGGGGAGCAAGCCTCCCGCCGCCGCCAGATGTTCGGGCGCGACCGCCACGCGCGCGCTGTCGATCGCGACGGCGTCGGCGCTGTGCAAATCGGTGGTCACGGCGATGAAGCGGCTCGCGTTCAACCGATCGAAATCGACGAACTGGGCGAGGCTGCGGATCAAGGGTTCGTTGCCGTACAAGCTCGACCCGCCGGTCGCGAGCGCCCAGGGGCGCGGGCGCGCGATGCCGGGCACGCCGGTGAGCCGGGTCGCGGCGATGCTCGCCCAGCTCGTCGCGCGCGGCGGCGCGAACCCCAGCCCAAAGGGATCGAGCGGGTCGGCGGCGACTTGCGCCCAAAAAGCGGCGAGCCGTTCGGCGGCGACGGCGGCGGGGTTGCCGAGAATGATCGCGCCGTTGATCGCGCCGATCGAACTGCCCGCGACCGCGCTCACGGTGAAGCGCCCGTCGGCGGCGAGCGTCGCATAAGCGCCCGCCTGATATGCCCCGAGCGCGAGTCCGCCGGCGAGGATGAGGCCGAGTGCCGGCATGGGGTCGCTCCCTTGGTGAACCTCACGCTGCAACGCATCATGGCCCGAAGCGTGCCACGCGACGCCGCCGCCAAATGCGTCGCCCCAGCGAAAGCTGGGGCCTCGGCAAACCGAAGCGCGCCGGCTGATGGAGGCCCCAGCTTTCGCTGGGGCGACGCCGCGAGGCGAGCAAGATCGTCTTCGGCCAGGGCTATCCCGCGCCGTCATCCACCCCCGTTGTCGAACGGGGCGCCAGGCGGCTAGAAGCGTTGCAGGACCATGCAACCCTTCCCCTGGATCGATGTCGCGATCATCGTCGCGTTGGTGCTGCTGAACGGGCTGTTCGCGGCTTCCGAACTCGCGATCGTCTCGGCGCGGCGCGCGCGGCTCGAGGCGATGCAGCGCGCGCAGGTGCGCGGCGCGCGCTCCGCGCTGAAGCTCGCGAGCGACCCCGGCAAGCTGCTCTCGACGGTGCAGATCGGCATCACGCTGATCGCGGTGCTCTCGGGCGCTTATTCGGGGGCGAGCCTCGGCGGTCCGGTCGCCGCGCGGCTGCGGCTGCTGGGGCTGGGCGCGGCGAGCGCCGACACGCTCGCGCTCGCGCTGGTGATCGGGCTCACCACTTTCCTGTCGCTGGTGATCGGCGAACTCGTTCCCAAAAGGCTGGCGCTGCGCCGGCCCGAGCCGATCGCGGTGATCGTGGCGGCGCCGATGATCTGGCTGTCGCGCGCCGCCGCCCCGCTCGTCTGGCTGCTCGACGGCGCGAGCGGCGCGCTCTTCTGGCTGCTGCGCCTGCCGGGCCATGCCGAGGATCATGTGACGGCCGAGGAATTGCAGCTGATCGTCGCCGAGGCGAGCAAATCGGGGGTGATCGAGGAACATGAGCGCACGATCATCTCGGGCGTGGTGCGGCTCGCCGATCGCCCGGTGCGCGAGGTGATGACGCCGCGCACCGATGTCGAATGGCTCGACGCCGATCTCGACGAGGACGGCGTGCGCCGCGCGCTGATGGCGAGCGCGCATAGCCGGCTGCCGGTGGCGGAAGGCTCGGTCGATGCGGTGATCGGCGTGGTGCAGGCGCGCGACGTGGCGCAGGCGCTGTTTCGCGGCGAGGCGCTGAACCTGCGCGCGCTGATGCGCCAGGCGCCGGTGGTGCTCGACCAGATCGACGCGATGGACGCGCTCAACACGATGCGCGCCGCCGAAGTGCCGATGGCGCTGATCCATGACGAATATGGCCATTTCGAAGGCATCGTGACGCCGGCCAATCTGCTCGCCGCGATCGCCGGCGAGTTCGCCTCGGACAGCCACCCCGACGACGCCCCCGCGATCGTCGAGCGCGACGATGGCTCGCTGCTGGTCGCGGGGCAGACGGCGGCCGATCTCCTCGCCGAACGGCTGGGGATCGCTTTGCCCGAGGACCGCGACTATGCGACCGTCGCGGGGCTGGCGCTATCGGTATTCCGCCATTTGCCCGGCGAGGGCGAGAGCTTCATGCTCCAGGGCTGGCGGTTCGAAGTGGTCGATTTGGACGGCCGGCGGATCGACAAGCTGTTGGTGAGCATGGGATAGCGGGGAGCGATAAAAAAACCCGTTCGTCCCGAGCCCCCGGGTCGTGGCTTCGGCTGCGCCGAAGTCGAGGGGCGTGATCCCAAACACGCTACCCTGAACCCGCACCTCGCCGGTGCTCGCATGGACTGGCGACGGCACCTCCAACCAACCCGTCGCCCCGGGCTCGAGCCGGGGCTCGGCTTCTCGTCCGTCCGGCCAAAGGCAGCCTAGCCCCGGCTCGGGGGCCGGGGCGACGACGATGATGATCGCACGAAGCGCTCCGCCGCGAAGCGCGCCCTACTCCCCCGCCCCGCGCGCCGGGCGTAGCGCATCGGCCTTGCCGTCCATCGCCACGAAGCCCCGCCGCCATTCGTCGCCGGGGTCGCCCGCGAGCGCGGCGATCTCGCGATAGCCGAAGCGCCCGAGCAAATCATCGCCGCGCAGCTTCTGCGCGAACGCCGCCACGGCCACTGCAAACGCCATGTCGCCCCTTGGCGGCGCGGCGGCGCGGGCGAGCGCGGCGGGGACGTTGTGCGTGATCTCGCGCGAGGTCGCACCATCGGGCGCCTTGAAGCGCAGCCGCACCTGGCACAGCTCGCCGCCGCGCCCGCTCGGCGCCGGCGCGCGGTTGCCGGCATAGCGGCGCGGCGGCAGCCACCCCTCGGCGCCCGCCGGCACGATCTCGTAGAGCGCGGTCACTTGATGCCCCGCCCCCATATCGCCCGCGTCGACCGCATCGTTCTTGAAATCCTGCTCGGCGAGCGCGCGATTTTCATAGCCGATCAAGCGATATTCGCTCACTTGCGCGGGGTTGAACTCGACCTGGACCTTCACGTCCTTGGCGATCGTCACCAAAGTGGCCGACAATTCCTGATCGAGCACTTTGCGCGCTTCGTCGGCGCTGTCGATATAAGCGTAATTGCCGTTGCCGACATCAGCGATGCGCTCCATCATCGCTTCGTTGTAATTGCCGGTGCCGAAGCCGAGCGTGGTGAGCGTGATCCCGTCCTCGCGCTCGGCCTTGACCATCGCCTCGATCGCCTTGTTGTCGCTCAGCCCCACGTTGAAATCGCCGTCGGTCGCGAGGAAGATGCGGTTGATCCCGCCCTTCACGAAATTCGCGCGCGCGGTTTGGTAAGCGAGCTTGAGCCCCGCCCCGCCGGCAGTCGAGCCGCCCGCTTCCAGGCACGAAAGCGCCGCCTTCACCGCTTCCTTGTCGGCGGTCGGTTCGAGCACCAGCCCTTCCTGGCTCGCATAAACGACGATCGAAACGCGGTCGCGCGGGGTCAGCCGCTCGGCGAGCAAGGTCAGCGCTTGCTTGACCAGCGGCAATTTATCGGGCGACATCATCGATCCCGACACATCGACCAGGAACACCAGGTTCGCCGCCGGGCGCGTGGCGTCGCTCGTGTCATAGCCGCGCAAGCCGATCCGCAGCAGCCGCGTCGCCGGGTTCCACGGCGTTTGCGCGACGTCGGTCGTCACGCTGAACGGGGTCTTGGGATCGCGCGGGCGCGGATAATCATAGCGGAAATAATTGATGAATTCCTCGGTCCGCACGGCTTCTGCCGGCGGCACCTGCCCCTCGTTGAGAAAGCGCCGTGCATTGGCATAGGCGCCGGTGTCGACATCGATCGCGAAGGTGGAGACGGGCGCCTCCGCCACGCGCTGGATCACGGCGACGGGCGCGCCCTGGTAACGCTCGCGATTGCCGGCGGCGCCATATTGAAGCTGCCCGCTCGGCGAGGCCAGGCGCGCCACGATCTGCCCCGACGAGGGCGCCTGCAGCACCACTGGCGGCGGCGGCGGGGGCGGCGGCGGCGGGGGCGGCGGCGCGTTCGGGCTGGTGACCCTGCTGCCCGTCACCACGACCTGATCGCGCCCGCTTCCCGCTTGGGGCACGGGCGGGCGATAGACGGGGCGCAACGGCGCCTCGTCGCGGCAGCGCACCGCGGAGGGGCGCCGGGGCGCCTCCTGGGTCACCGCCTGGGGTGGCGCTGGGGGCGCCGCGCCGATCAGGCTCAACGCGGCCAGGGTGGCGATCAAACGCTGCATGCCCGACTCTCCTCGCGCCCCCGCAGGATGAGCCCGAGCTTCGCCCGGCGCTACCGCGCTGTCAACGCGGTGCTATTGGTTGTTCTGCCGGTGGAGGAAACGCGGGATGTCGAGCGGGTCGCGCTCGGCCTCGTCGCGCTGCGCGCCGCGCGTCACGTTGCTCATCCGCTCGAACAAGGTGCCGCCCAGCTTGGGCTTGGCCGCGGGCGCCTCGGGCTCGGCGGGCGGCGGCGCCTCGGGCTCGGCGGCGGGGGCGCCGGCGGCGAGCCAGCG
>LWDI01000009.1 GCA_002083475.1 Proteobacteria bacterium SG_bin5 | reverse complement strand
AGCGTCTTGCCGATCCCCGTCCCCGCCTCCGCCAGCACCAGATTGGGCGCGTCGCGCGCCGCGCGCGGGGCGAAAGCGGCGCTCGCGGCCTGGGCATAAGCGCGCTGACCGGGGCGCTGCTCGGCGCCCGCGCCGGTGAGCCGCGCCAGACGCTCGGCGGCGGCCTCGGGGTCGATCGTGACCGTTTTGGGCGCGGGCCGGGGCGCGGCTTCCTCCCATTCGGGGAGCCGCGCGAAGAGGAAGGGCTCATGCGCCTGGGGCTTCATGACATGGGGCGCGAGCACCCCCGCCCAGGGCCAGCGCAGCCGCGCGAGCGCCTGGAGCGACCCCCAAGCCCCCTCGCGCTCGGGCCAATCGCGCGCGAGCCTGGCGATCAACGCCTCGGCGGCGGCGATCAGCAGCGCGGGCACTTCGGAATCGTGCGCGGGCGGCGGCAGCCCGGCGACGGCGGCGAGCCCCTTTGGGGTCGGCACCATGAAGCGCGCGGGGTGGAGGAAGGCGAACAGCTCGAGGCAATCGAGCCCCGACAGCTCGCCATGGCCCAGCCGTTGCGCGACGAGCGGCGCGTTGAGCAGGATCATCGGCGTGTCGCCCGCGCGCCGGATCGCTTCCGCGCGCGAGACGGGCCGCGTCTCGCCGCCATGCGCGATCCAGATCCCGGCGTGGCTGGCGTGGAGAGCGGGATAGGCGAGCATCGCTTCCTTCGGCGCCGTCAATACGTGCGCGTCACCCCGGGCTTGACCCGGGGTCCCGCTTCTTCTCTTAACGGCGCGGAGCAGAAGGCAGCGGGGCCCCGGATCAGGTCCGGGGCAACGATCCTCCCGATAGCGCCATTAGAACGAAAGGAAAACAGTGAACGCCTTGCGTGCCGCCGCTTTGGAATCGAACGCCTGGCCCTATGAGGAAGCGCGCAAGCTGCTCAAACGCTATCCCGACGGCAAGCCCGGCGGCGCGCCCATATTGTTCGAAACCGGCTATGGTCCCTCGGGCTTGCCGCATATCGGCACCTTCAACGAAGTGCTGCGCACGACGATGGTGCGCCGCGCGTTCGAGACCTTGTCCGACACGCCCACCCGGCTGATCGCGTTCAGCGACGATATGGACGGGCTGCGCAAAGTGCCCGACAATGTGCCCAATCGCGAAATGCTCGCGCGCTATCTGGGTCACCCGCTCACCAAGGTGCCCGATCCGTTCGAGAAATATGAAAGCTTCGCGCATCACAATAACGCGATGCTGCGGCAATTCCTCGATCGCTTCGGCTTCGATTATGAATTCGCCAGCTCGACCGATTATTATACCGGCGGCCGCTTCGACGCGGCGCTGAAGGCGATCCTGCGCCATTATGACGCGATCATGGGGGTGATGCTCCCCACGCTCGGGCCGGAGCGGCGCGCGACTTACTCGCCGGTGCTGCCGATCAGCCCCAAATCGGGCGTGGTGCTGCAAGTGCCGGTCGAAGTGATCGACGCCGAGGCCGGGCTGGTCGCGTTCGAGGACGAAGGCGAGCGGATCACCCAATCGATCCTGGGCGGGCGCGCCAAGATGCAGTGGAAGGTCGATTGGGCGATGCGCTGGGTCGCGCTCGGCGTCGATTACGAGATGGCGGGCAAGGACTTGATCGATTCGGTGATCCAATCGGGCAAGATCGCGCGCGTGCTCGGCGCCCAGCCGCCCGAGGGGTTCAATTACGAAATGTTCCTCGACGAAAAGGGCGAGAAGATCAGCAAGTCGAAGGGCAATGGCCTCAGCCTCGAACAATGGCTGAGCTATGGCTCGGACGAAAGCCTCGCCTTCTACATCTACCGCGAGCCCAAAAAGGCCAAGGCGCTGCACATGGGCGTCATCCCGCGCGCGGTCGATGATTATTGGCAGTTCCGCGCGGCTTATGCCGAGCAGCCGGTCGAGCAACGGCTGGGCAATCCCGTCCATCACATCCACAACGGCCCGCCGCCCGCCGAAGCGCTGCCGGTGACCTTCGGCTTGCTGCTCAACCTGGTCGGCGTGATGGGCGCGGGCGCGACGCGCGAGCAGGTTTGGGCTTACTTGCGCAATTACGTGGCCGACGCGACGCCCGAGGCCTATCCGGCGCTCGACACTCTGATCGACAAGGCGCTCGCCTATAATCGCGATTTCGTGGCGCCCACGCTCCAGCGCCGCGCGCCGACGGCGGCGGAAGCCGCCGCGCTCACCGCGCTCGACGCGGCGCTCGCCGCGCTGGGCAGCGAAGATGCCGAGGCGATCCAGAACGAGGTGTACGAGATCGGCAAGGCGCATTTCGGCAAGGAGCGGCTGCGCGACTGGTTCAAGGCGCTGTACGAAACGCTGCTCGGCTCGGCGCAAGGCCCACGCATGGGCAGCTTCATCGCGCTTTACGGCGTGGCGAACAGCCGCGCGCTGATCGCCGAGGCGCTCGCGCGGGGGGAATAGCGCGCGTTGCGTTCACGGATGATCGTGATTGCGAGCGAGGTGGCTCGATCACGAACCGTTCGTGCTGAGCTTGTCGAAGCACCGTTCTTCTTTTCAACGGTTGCAAGGCAGGACCGCCCTTCGACAAGCTCAGGGCGAACGGACTCGTTGCAATAGAACAACCCCTATTCCCCCGCCGCCCCCGGCACTTCCCAAGCAAGCGTCAGCCCCCGCCCCCGCCCCGGCGCGCGGCGCGTGGCGACGCCCTCCGCCGTGATCGCCGCTTCCGCCGCCGCGACCGGGTCCTCGGCGCCGCTCAGCGCCAGCGCCAGATTGAGCCGCTTCGCCGCCCAGATCGCGGTGCCGAGCGCCGCCGGATCGGGCGCATCGTCGGTCACCTCGATCACCCCCGGCGCGATCGGCGGCGGGATCAGCCACACTTGCCAGCCCGGCGCGCTCGCGCTCAGCCGCGCCTCGAGCGCGCGATAGGTGGCGAGCCCCGCGCCGGGCAGCGGCTGGGCGCGGACCTCGGCGCGGTGCGCCTCGCGGTCGAGCAGCACTTGATCGGGCGCGACCCCGGCGATCAGCGCGATCCGTTCGGCGAGCCCGTCGCTCGGGTCGACCGCCGCGCGGCGCTGCGCCTCGGCGAGCTGCGCCGCCTCCGCCGCCGCCCCCAGCCCGACGCGATATTGCTCGATCGCGACGGTCACCGGCTGGCCGAGCAGCGCCTTCAGCCGCGCGGCGATCGCGCGCGGCGCCCGGGCGCGATACACGGGCGTGAACACCGTCGCGCGCAGCGCGAGCGGCGATTGCGCGAAATCGAGATCGAGCTGGCTCAGCCGCACCTTGTCGCCGAATTCGGCCGCGATCACCTCGCGCGCGAGCCGCGTCGCATTGCCCTCCCACGCGACCTTCTTGAGCGAAAACCCCAGCGGCACCGCGAGCGCCAGGAAAGCGGCGAGCACGACGAAGCTCTGGAACAAGGTCTGGCGCGGCGACAAATCGCGCGCGAAGCCATAGAGCCGCGCCATCACCGCGACCGTCGCGGCGATGGTGACGAGGTTGGTGACGAACAAGAGGCTCGCGCCCAAGGCGGCGGTCGCGTTGCGGGTTGCCAGGCCGAAGCCGATCGTGGCGAGCGGCGGCATCAGCGCGGTCGCGATCGCCACCCCCACCACCGTCCCCGCGCGCCCGCGCACCGTCGCATAGGCGCCCGCGAGCGCCGAGAAGAGCGCGACCGCCTGGTCGAACAAATTGGGCCGGGTGCGCGCGGCGAGCTCGGGCGTTACGTTCTGCAAGGGCGAGACGAGCACGATCGCGGCGGCGAACCCCACCGCGAGCAGCGATCCGCCGACCAGCGCCGCCGCGCTCAGCCGGATTTCGCGCGCGTCGATCGTCGCCAAGCCGAAGCCCAATCCGATGATCGGCCCCATCAAGGGCGAGATCAGCATCGCCCCGATCACCACCGCCGGCGACGACAGCAGCAGGCCCAGGATCGCGATCGCCGCCGAGACGAGCGTCATGAAGACATAGCGCCCGTCCCAGCCCGATTCGGCGCGGACATGCGCCATCACGCCCTGATGGTCGACCCCGGCCAGGATGGCGACGCGCTTGCGCCGCAGCGTGGCGATCCAATCGCGCATCGCCCGCTGCTATCGCGTCGGCGCCGCGCGCGCCAGCCGGGGGCTTACTTCACGTCGATGAAGGGCACCGGCCCGCCGCCTTGATAAGTCGGCAGCTTGCCGTCCCATTTCTCGACCGCGCGCAGCTTCACGATTTCGGGGTTGGTGCGGATCGCCTCGGCCTCGACCTGGATCGCGCGGGCGTCGCCCTCGGCCTTGGCGACGCGCGCCTCGGCATCCGCGCGCGCGGTCGCGACATTGGCTTGGGCGGCGAGCGCGGCTTGTTCGTTGGCGATCTTGGCGTTGATCTGGTTGAGCACCGCATCGGGCACGACGATATTGCCCGCCCAGTAAAGCTGCTCGACCTGCAGCCCCACCGGCGCGAAATAGGCCTGGACGCGGCGCAGCGCGGTTTGGATCAGCTCGCTTTTGCGCGGGCCGTAAATTTCCTCGACCCCCAATTGCGACGCGCGCTCTACGATCGCGTTACGGATCGCGTTGCGCAGCGGCCCGGCGATGATCGCGTCCATGTCCGAGCGATAGCGCTGGAACAGGATCGGCGCGCGCGCGGCATCGACATGATAAGCGACCGCGACGTCGGCCGAGAGCCCCAGCCCATTCCTGTCCTGAAAGTTGAAGCTTTCGTCGATCGGCGATTGCTCGGTCGTCGAGCGTGTCCAGCTATAAGTGCGGGTGAAGACCGGATATTCATAAATATTCGTGCCCGGCAGCGCGAGATACCAGCCGACCGCGAGCGGTTGCGGCGAGACCCCGGCGCCCGCGCCGATATTGTTCACGCGAATGCCGACATAGCCGGGGCGCACCCGCGCGAAGGAAAAGGTCACGAGCCCGATCAGCAGCACGACCAGCAGCAGCGCGAAGAGGATGCGGCAGAACTGCGGCCCGAACCCCGCGCTGGCGAAAGCGGAACGATCACCATAAGCCATTGTTCTCACTCCAATCCGGCGGCGCGAAACGCGCGCGCCGTGGCGTGCGACGGTCGCTGGGAGGGTGTTCGGACTCGGGGCATGGCCGGGCGGCGAAGCGGGGGGCGGGGGCCGACGGCGAGGTCGGGCGCGGCGCTTGGACCGGGCGCTAAAGCACCACAATCCCGCTGACCAGATGCACCGATGCCGGACCGTCTCCGTGCGCCCATCGCACGCGCTCGATTATAGCAGCCCCGCAACGAGAGAAAATCGAAATTGGTGTGTTATGCGCGCGGCATGCCCGATCGCGCGCGGCGGTTGCCTCCCGCCCCGAATTGGGGAATGGACGGGCGCATGATCCCGCGAACCAGCCGATTGGCCGTGCGCTCGGCGCTGCGGGCGCTGCTCACGTCGCAGGCCATGGGCGGCGCGGTGCTGATGGCGGCCGCCGCGCTCGCGCTGCTCGCCGCCAATTGGCCGTCGACCGCGCATGATTATCACGCGCTGATGCACCTCGAAACCGGCCCGGTGCTCGCCCCGGCGATCGGCGCGATGACGGTGCATCTGTGGATCAACGACGCGGCGATGGCGATCTTCTTCCTGCTCGTCGGGCTTGAGATCAAGCGCGAGCTGGTCGACGGGCGGCTCAACCGCCCGGCGGACCGCGTGCTGCCGGTGATCGCCGCCGGCGCGGGGATGGCGGTGCCCGCGCTCGTCTATCTCGGCGTCGCGGGGCGCGCGCCCGGGCTCGCGCGCGGTTGGGCGGTGCCGGCGGCGACCGACATCGCCTTCGCGATCGGGGTGATGGCGCTGCTCGGCCGGCGCGTGCCGGCCTCGCTCAAATTGTTCCTGACGACGGTCGCGATCGTCGACGATATGGGCGCGGTCGCGATCATCGCGCTTTTCTATACGAGCGCGATCGATTGGCCGCCGCTGGCGGCGAGCATCGGGGTGCTGCTGCTGATGGCGGCGCTCAACGGGCGCGGGGTGCGCGCGCTGACGCCCTATCTGATCCTCGCCGCCTTGCTCTGGTGGCTGGTGCTGCGCTCGGGGGTGCATGCGACGATCGCGGGTGTGCTCGCCGCCGCCTTCATCCCCTTCATCCGCACCAAGGGCGCGCCCGATGCGCATGAATCGCCGCTCCACCGGCTCGAACAGGCGCTGAGCCCGATCGTCGCTTATGCGATCGTCCCCGTCTTCGCCTTCGCCAATGCCGGGGTGTCGCTGGGCGATTTGCCGCCGGGCGCCTTTGGCGCGCCGCTGGTGGCGGCGGTGGCGGCGGGGCTGTTTTTCGGGAAACAAGCGGGCATCCTGGGCGGCATCTGGCTCGCCGAGCGGCTCGGCCTCGCCTACCGCCCGGGCGGGGCGGGCTGGACGCAGCTTTACGGCGTGTCGCTGCTCGCGGGAATCGGCTTCACGATGAGTTTGTTCATCGGCGGGCTCGCTTTCGCCGCATCGCCTGTGCTGATCGAGCAAGTGAAGCTCGGCGTGTTGATCGGCTCGCTCGCCGCGGGGCTGGGCGGCTTCCTGGTCTTGCGCTTCGCGGTGCCGCCTCGCACACAGGGGTGATGCGACGCTTTTTCTCGCCGCGCCAGCTGGCGCACGCCCCGACCCAAGAACTCCATAATGGCGGCTTCACCGCTTATGCCGAAAGCCCCGCGCGCGCCGAGGCGATCGCGCGCGCGATCGGGCCGTGCGAGGAACCCGCCGACCGGGGGCTCGGCCCGATCGCGGCGGTCCACGGCGCCGATTATCTCGATTTCCTGCGCCAGGCCCCCGCGCTCTGGGCCGAGGCGGGGCGGCCGGGGGACGTGATCGGCTATGTCTGGCCGGTGGTCGGGCGACGCCCGCTCACGCTCAGCCGCATCGACGCATTGATTGGCCGCTATAGCTTCGATGCCTCGACCCCGCTCACCGCCGACACTTGGGACGCGGCCTATTGGAGCTGCCAATCGGGCCTCGCCGCGCTCGACGCGGTGCTGGCGGGCGAGCGCGCGGCCTTCGCCTTGTGCCGCCCGCCCGGCCATCATGCCGGGGCCGATTATCTCGGCGGCTATTCCTATCTGAACGCCGCCGCCGTGGTCGCCGAGGCCGCGCGGGCGGCGGGCAAGGCGCGGGTCGCGATCCTCGACATCGATTATCACCATGGCAACGGCACCCAGGATATTTTCTGGGCGCGCGGCGACGTGTTCTACGCCTCGCTCCACGCCGATCCCGCGACCGATTATCCCTTCTACTGGGGCCATGCCGACGAACGCGGGGAGGACGCGGGCGAAGGCGCGACGCTCAACCTGCCGCTGCCGCAGGGGACGCGATTGGAGGCGTTCCGGCGCGCGCAAGACCAGGCGCTCGAGGCGATCGCGCGTTTCGGCCCCGAGTTGCTCGTGGTGAGCTATGGCGCCGATACTTGGGAGGGCGACCCGATCAGCCATTTCGAGCTGAGCACGCAAGATTACGCGCTGCTCGCGCAAGACATCGCCACGCGCGGCTGGCCGAGCGTCTTGCTGATGGAGGGCGGCTATGCGATCGATGCGATCGGCGCCAATGTGATGAGCTTTCTGGAGGGTTGGGGATGAAATATCTCGCCGCGCTGTTGCTATGCCTCGCCGCGCCGGTGGCGCGACAAGTCGCGTGTCCCTAAAATAAACGGCGTTGAATTAGCACGCTTTGGTGTCAAGCCGAACCGTCGTCCCGGCCTCGAACCGGGACAGGGCTTCTTCTTCTACCGTCGCTAGGCAGCCTGGCCCCGGATCAAGTCCGGGGCGACGTTGATTGCAATGGTTGCAAGAAGCTCTAGACGCCCGCCCCTGCCGTTCGTGCTGAGCTCGTCGAAGCACCGTTCTTCTTGTCGGCGCTCGCAAGGCAAGACCGCCCTTCGACGAGTTCAGGGCGAGCGGTTCGATTTTTACCTTCGTCGCGCCAAAGCGCGCTTGGCGGCGCTCGTGCCGCGCCCGCTACAGCCGCTTCGCCAGCACGACGAACTCCAGATCGTCGCGCGCCGGTTGCCCGAAGCGCGGTTCGCCATAAGGAAAGGGGCGGCGCTCGCCGGTGAGGGCGTAGCCGCGCCGCTCGTAAAAGGCGATCAGCTCGGGGCGCTGGCGGATCACCGTCATTTCGATCGCGCGCCCGCCCTGGTCGCGCGCGCGCGCCTCGGCGGCGGCGAGCAATTGCTTGCCGAGCCCCGCCGCTTGCACCCTGGGCGCGACCGAGAGCAGCCCGAGATAGAAGAGCCCGCCGCCCTTGGCGGTGAGCTGAACACAGCCGCGCAAGCCGCCAGCCGATTCGGCGAGCAACATCGTCTGCGCGGGGTCGGCGAGGAGTTCGGCGAGCATCGCCGGATCGGTGCGCTGCCCGCCGAGCAAATCGGCCTCATGCGTCCAGCCGCTTTTGGCCGCTTCGCCGCGATAGGCCGATTCGATCAGCGCGTGGAGCGCGGGAACGTCATCGAGCGTCGCCGCGCGGAACGGGGCATCGACAGGCGCCGGCCCGGCCGTCTCGATCATGGAGCCGACCGGGCCGCGCGCTTATTGAACGGGGGCGAGGTTCACCGCCGCATATTTGCCGCGGCGATCGATCTCGAGTTCGAATTCGAGCCGATCCCCCTCGTTGAGCGTCGGCATCCCCGCGCGCTCGACCGCCGAGATATGGACGAAGGCATCGGGCTGGCCGTCATCGCGCTGAATGAAGCCGAAGCCCTTCATCGCGTTGAAGAATTTCACCGTGCCGGTCGCCTTTTCGCCGGTCAGCTGGCGCTGCGGCGCGCCACCCGCGCCACCGGGGGCCGCGCGCGGCGGCGCCTTGTCGGTCACCGGCAGCGGCTCGCCGTCGATCTTGAGCTCGGTCGCCGAGATGCGCCCGCCGCGATCGACGAGCGTGAAGCCGAGCGGCTGGCCTTCGGCGAGCCCCGCGAGCCCGGCTTGTT
This sequence comes from Proteobacteria bacterium SG_bin5, assembly GCA_002083475.1. GTDB lineage: Bacteria > Pseudomonadota > Alphaproteobacteria > Sphingomonadales > Sphingomonadaceae > Sphingomonas. The sequence continues at coordinate 29,863 of LWDI01000009.1, read as the reverse complement.
CGACCGCCGAGATATGGACGAACACGTCCTCGCCGCCATCGTCGCGCACGATGAAGCCGAAGCCCTTTTGCGCGTTGAAGAATTTCACGACGCCCGTGCCCTGGCCGACGACTTGGGGGGGCATCCGCCCGCCGCCGCCGCCACCGCCGCGGAACCCACCGCCGCCGCCGCCGCCGAAACCGCCGCCGCCACCGCCGCCGAAGCGATCGCCGCCGCCGAAGCCGCCGCCACCGCCGCCGCCGAATCGGTCACCGCCGCCGCCGAAACGATCGCCGCCACCGAAGCCACGATCGAAGCCACCGCCAAAATCGTCACCGCCCCAATTGTCGCGCTTGTCCCTGCCGCGCCCGCCGCGATCACCACGGCGCCCTTTATCGAAACTCATCCCTGTTCAACTTCCCGGTTCGCCCAACAACACACGTATGAACCGAACGTCCGGACGACAAACGCAGGTCTACGGACGCCTTATCGCCATGCGTCACGTTTAGCCATAGCCGAAAAGTCGCGCCGGAGCGACTGGATTCGACCGCCCACAACGTAGCTGCACGTATTGACGGCCTTTTTTAGGCCATGAAGCCCCTTCGCCACGCCGAAGCGCGGGCGTCGCCGCACGTGGCGCGCGCGATCGCGCACCCCTGGGCGGGGCTCCCCCGCCGAATCGCCCCGGCCGCGCCGAATCGCCCACGCGCCATTGAGCCCGCGCGCGCCAACGGCTAGGCGGGCGCCATGACGGTTCATTTCCATGAAGAAGATTTGCCCGAAGCCGTGTTCGCCCCGGGCGCCAGCATCGCGGTCGACACCGAGACGATGGGGCTCGTCACCCCGCGCGATCGGCTGTGCGTCGTGCAATTGTCCGACGGCGGCGGCGACGAGCATCTGGTGCGATTCTCGCCCGGCAGCGATTATGCCGCGCCCAATTTGCGCGCGGTGCTCGCCGATCGCGATCGCTTGAAACTCTATCATTTCGCGCGCTTCGATCTGGCGGCGATCCGCCATTATCTGGGGGTGACGGCGGCGCCCGTTTATTGCACCAAAACCGCGTCGCGCCTGGTGCGCACCTATACCGATCGCCACGGGCTGAAGGAGCTGGTGCGCGAACTTTTGGGGCAGGATCTTTCCAAGGCGCAGCAAAGCTCGGATTGGGGCGGCCCCGAGCTGAGCGAGGCGCAGCGCGATTATGCCGCCTCCGACGTCCGCTATCTCCACGCGCTCAAGGCCGAGCTCGACGTGCGGCTCGCGCGCGAGGGGCGGACCGCGCTCGCCCAGGCGTGTTTCGATTTCCTCCCCTGGCGCGCCGAGCTCGATCTCGCCGGCTGGCCCGAGATCGATTTGTTCGCGCATGTCTGATCTGGCGCGCCGCACCCGGTCCGCGCGCCGCCGCTGGGCACGGCCCGGCAGCGGGCATGATCGGGTCGTCGGCGTGTCGCGCACGGTGCTGCCGGTGCTGATCGGGGTGCTGTTCGCCTTTCTGGTGTTCATGCCGCTCCGGGGCGGCGGCGACGTGTCGTTCCTGCTCGATCGCAACAAGGTGCAGGTCGCGCGCGAGCGGCTGCGGCTGCAGACGGCGGTCTATCGCGGCGCCGACGCGCGCGGTCGCCCCTTCATGCTGAGCGCCGACCAGGCCGTGCAGAAAAGCTCGGCCGAGCCGGTGGTCCAGCTCACCGGCCTCTCGGGCGAGATCGCGCTGCCCGACGGCCCCGCGACGCTGGCGGCGACGCGCGGCCGTTATGACATGCGCCGCGACGAGGTCGGGCTGGTCGGCGACGTCCGGCTCCATACCACCAATGGCTATAGCGTCACCACCAGCGACGCGACGGTCGAGCTGAAGGGCGAGCATCTCCACAGCAACGCCCCCGCCACGGGCACCTTGCCCAATGGCGGCCGGTTCAGCGCCGACCGGCTGCGCGCCGATCTCGTCAACGACGTGCTCGTGCTCGATGGCAATGCGCGCTTGCGGATCGTGCCCGGAAGGCGGAAATAGGCGCGCATGAAGCGCCCCCCTTTCCTGCTCGCCGCCCTGCTGCTGGCCGCCCCCGCCGCCGCCCAGACCAACCGGCACGACAGCAACGCGCCGATCGATTTCGCCGCCGATCATATCGAGGTGCAAGACAAGGCGAATCGCGCGATCCTGACCGGCGGCGTCGCGGTGCGCCAGGCGGAGATGACGGTGACCGCCGATCGCATGACGCTCGCTTATACCGGGCGCATCGTCGACGGCAGCCCGCAGGTCTCGCGGCTCGACGCCGCCGGCAACGTCGTCGTCACCCGCCCCGATCAAGTGGGGCGCAGCCAATTCGCGGTCTATGACCTCAACAAGCGCGTGGTGACGATGGTCGGCAACGTGCGGCTGGTGCAGAATGGCAACACCAGCAACGGCGGGCGGCTGACGCTCAATCTCGATTCGGGCCGCGCGGTGCTCGACGGGTCGAGCGTCGGCGGCGGCACCGGGGTGAGCGGCACCAACGGCAGCGGTCGCGTCACCGGCCGCTTCTCGGTGCCCAAGCGCGACGAACCGTCGGCGCCGACACCGCAATAGGCCTTATCGTCGCGCCGCATCGGCGCTAAGACCGGCGCCGGGATGCGGATAAGCAAGAAACTTGCCAGGGGTGGGCGCTTGGGAATTTCGACCGATGGATGACGTGACCACCCTCCCCCGCCGCCAGGCCGCGCGCGACGCCGACGCCGGGCTCGCCGTCGTCTCGATCGCCAAGGCCTATGACAAGCGCCCCGTCTTGACCGACGTCTCGGTCTCGGTCGGCCATGGCGAAGTCGTCGGGCTGCTCGGCCCCAATGGCGCGGGCAAGACGACCTGCTTCTATTCGGTGATGGGGCTGGTGAAGCCCGATTCGGGGCGCATCATGCTCGATGGCGTCGATATCACCGGGCTGCCCATGTATCGCCGCGCGATCCTGGGGCTCGGCTATTTGCCGCAGGAAACCTCGATCTTTCGCGGGCTGTCGGTCGAGCGCAATATCGCGACCGTGCTCGAACTGGTCGAGCCCGATGGCGCCGCGCGGCGCGCGCGGCTCGATCAATTGCTCGACGAATTCGGGCTCACCCGGCTGCGCGATGCCCCCGCCATGGCGCTGTCGGGCGGCGAGCGCCGCCGCGCCGAAATCGCCCGCGCGCTCGCCGCCGATCCCTCGATCGTGCTGCTCGACGAGCCGTTCGCCGGGATCGATCCGATTTCGATCGCCGATATTCGCGATCTGGTCTGCCAGCTCAAGAAGCGCGGCATCGGCGTGCTGATCACCGATCACAATGTGCGCGAGACGCTGGAGATCGTCGACCGCGCTTATATCATCTATGATGGCCGCGTGTTGTTCACCGGCAAGCCCGATGAATTGGTCAACGACGCGACGGTGCGCCGGCTTTATCTGGGCGAGACTTTCTCGTTGTGAGATGGCGCGTGTGGGGAGCCTCGTCGCGTCGCGCCATCTTGCCGGCAGGCCCCGGCTTTCGCCGGGGCGACGCGCCGAACCTTTAACCCCTGGCCGTCACCCCGGCGAAAGCCGGGGTCTCCAGCCTCTGAAGCGCCAGCCATGAGCCTCGCCCCGCGCCTCGATCTGCGCCAATCGCAATCGCTGGTGATGACGCCGCAGCTGCAGCAGGCGATCAAGCTGCTCGCGCTGTCGAACCTCGAGCTCGAAAGCTTCATCGCCGAGGAGATGGAGCGCAACCCGCTGCTCGAGGCGGCGCCCGATCCCGACGCGCCCGCCGCCCCCGAACCAACGCCCGAGCCGCCCGAGCCGCCGCGCGACGGCCCCGCCACCGCCGACGAGCTGCTCACCCAGGGCGAGGCGGCGGGCGAGGCCGCGCTCGACGTCGATCTCTCGGCCGAGACCTTCCACCATGATTCGCCCAGCGACGGCATGGGGCTCGACGGCGCGCTCGGCCTGAGCGGAGCGACCGCGGGGGGCGAGGCGCCCGATCTCGATCTGCTCGCCGATCGCAGCGAAAGCCTCGCCGATCACCTCCTCGCCCAGGCCGGGGTGGTGGTGGCGGGCGCGGACATGTTCATCGCCGCGCATTTGATCGATCAGATCGACGAATGCGGCTATCTGACCGTGCCGCTGCTCGACATCGCCAATCGGTTGGGGGTCGCGCTCGCCCGGGTCGAGGCGGTGCTGGCGGTGATCCAGAGCTTCGACCCGACCGGAGTCGGCGCGCGCACCCTCGCCGAATGCCTCGCGCTCCAGGCCAAGGAGGCCGATCGTTACGATCCGTGCATGGCCAAGCTGATCGACAATCTCGATCTGCTCGCGCGCGGCGAGCTCGGCCGGCTGAAGCGGCTGTGCGGTGTCGACGACGAGGACATGGCCGATATGATCCGCGAGCTGCGCGGCTATGATCCCAAGCCCGGCTGCCGTTATGGCGGCGAGCCGCCTCAGCCGGTGGTGCCCGACCTCTATGTCGCGCGGCGCGGGCGCGGTTGGGCGATCGAGATGAACGCGGCGACGCTCCCCAAATTGCTCGTCAACCGCGGCTATTATGCCGAGGTCGCGGGCGGCGGCGACAAGAATGGCAAGGCCTGGCTGAGCGACATGCTGGCGAGCGCCAATTGGCTGGTGAAAGCGCTCGACCAGCGCCAGCGCACGATCCTGAAGGTCGCGACCGAGATCGTGAAACAGCAGGAGGCGTTCTTCCTGAAGGGCGTCGCGCATTTGAAGCCGATGACGCTGCGCCAAGTGGCCGAGGCGATCGAGATGCACGAATCGACCGTGAGCCGGGTGACGAGCAACAAATATCTGTCGTGCGAGCGCGGGCTGTTCGAGCTCAAATATTTCTTCACCTCGGCGATCCAGGCGGCCGATGGCGGCGACGCGGTGTCGGCCGAGGCGGTGAAGGCGGCGATCAAGGCGCTGATCGCCGGCGAGGGCAACCAGATTCTGTCCGACGACGCGCTGGTCGATCTGCTGAACGCCAAGGGCTTCGACATCGCCCGGCGGACGGTGGCGAAATATCGCGAGGCGCTGGGGATCGGCTCGAGCGTGCAGCGGCGGCGGGCGAAGGCGATCGGGGGGTAATCAGTGGAAACGGCGGTCATTGTCGTCCCTGGGCGGCGACGCAGCGTTCGCTGCCTCGAACGCCTCGGCGAGTTGCTTGGCGAGATATCCCTCGAGCAACTCCTTCATCGGTGTTAGGTCTGGCTCAGCCTGAAGTCGCGCATTGGCATCGACCTGTTCCAGCGCGCGATAATAGGGCGACTTGTTAGCGGCGATAAGTTCGGGGATCGTTACGCGGCCTTGCAGCCGATATCCGGCTGCCGCGCAAAGGACGAAATAAGCAACCGCGCGTGAAGTTCGCCCGTTGCCGTCGTCGAACGGATGAATCCAATTAAGACGCCACATTACGTAAGCGCATAGAGTAATTGGGGAAGCTATGCCCGTGCGATCGTTAATCCAATCGCACAGATCTTCCATCAGCGCTGGAACGAGGTGAGCCTTTGGGGGCATGTGCCCACTGCCGTGGATACGCACGTCACCGGGGCGCCAATTCCCGGCGTAAGCCGACAAACCGTCAAGCGCGATGCGGTGCAATTCTTGTATCATCGATACGCGCAGGCGAAAGGGCCTGCCACCACGCACGACATCGTCCACAAGGTCTAGGACGCGGTCGAATTGAGCAAGCGCATTTGCTGCTTCTCGCTCAGCGCGCGCGATGTCGTCGGTGATCAGGGTCGGCGATTCAGCGTCGCTGTGCCGTTCCTCGCTCACCGATCGGACGGACGACGCGCCGCCGCCGCATCGATCATGCTGCGGGTTATGCGATCATTCTCGATCTTGCTATTGCCATAAGCGAAACTGCGGCGCTGTGCCTCGCGATCTTCCGCCGACATCTCCAGCGTTGCGGCTCGCGCCAAAATTTCCTTGATCGAGGGGGTCATCGTGGTGCTCCTGGATGAGAAGAATCGGACAATCGGCCGGGCGCGTCAACCCGCAAAGCCTCACTCATCCTCATCCTCATAGCCCACCAAAGCGAGCGCCCGCGCGCGCATCTGGCGCGTTTCGCACCAATGGACGAGCGCCTCCTCGCGGCCATGCGTCACCCAGGTCTCGGCGGGCGCGAGTTCGGCGAGCGTGTCGGTCAGCTCGTCCCAATCGGCATGGTCGGAAAGGATCAGCGGCAGCTCGACCCCGCGCTGCACCGCGCGCTGGCGCACCCGCATCCAGCCGCTCGCCATCGCGGTGATCGGCTCGGGCAGGCGGCGCGACCAGCGATCCTGCAAGGCCGACGGCGGCGCGACGACGATGTGCCCGGCGAGCTCGGCCTTGGTCGCGGCGGTCGCGGGGCGCAGCGCGCCGAGCGCGACGCCGTGCGCGGCATAGAGATCGCACAGCTTTTGCAACGCGCCGTGGAGGTAGATCGGATCGTCATAGCCCGCCCGGCGCAGCTCGGCGATCAGCCGCTGCGCCTTGCCGAGCGCATAGGCGCCGACGAGCACGCAGCGCTCGGGCGAAGCGCGCAGGGCGCCGAGCAGCTTGTCGATCACGTCGCCGGTTTCGGGATGGCGGAAGACGGGGAGGCCGAAGGTCGCCTCGGTGATGAACACGTCGCATTCGACCGGCTCGAAGCGCGCGCAAGTCGGATCGGCGCGGCGCTTGTAATCGCCCGAGACGACGACCCGCTCGCCGCGATGCTCGAGCAGGATTTGCGCGGAGCCCAGGACATGGCCGGCGGGGTGGAAGCTCGCGGTGATGCCGCCCAGGTCGATCCGCGCGCCATAAGGCTGCGGCTGCCCCGCCTGCGGCCCATAGCGCGCCGCCATGATCGCGAGCGTCTCGGCCGTGGCGAGCACCGCTCGATGCCCGCCGCGCGCATGATCGGCATGGCCATGGGTGATAAGCGCGCGGGGTTGCGGGGTGGCGGGATCGATCCAGGCATCGACGAGCGGGAGATAGAGCCCTTGCGGGCGAGGGTCGATCCAGCGGGCGAGGGGCATGAGGGGGATATGGGGCGGGTGTGGGGGCGTGGGAAGGAGCCCGAACCGATCGACCTTGCTCGCGTACCCGACCCCGCGCCGTCGGTTGACCGCCTGTCGCGAACCGATAACATCCGAGACGGCAAGGGAATAAGGGGGAGCGCGTGCGTCGAACGGTCATGCTGATATTGGCGGCGATCGTCGCCGCGCCGGCGCTCGGCCAGTCGCCCGCCCCGCAACCCGCCATTCGTGACCCCGATCTCGCCGAGCGCGCCTATATCGCCGCCTCGGCCTATCACGCCGTCAAGCGCTATTTCGCCCACGCCGAGGGGCTACCGGCCGATTATGATTTCGAGGCGCGCTACCGCGCCTATCTCGCCGAAGCGCTCGCCGCGCCCGATCGCGCCGCTTTCACCCGCGCCTCGATGCGATTCTTCGCGAGCCTTCGCAACGGCCACAGCTCCTTCACCGACCGGCAGCTGGGGGAGCGGGCGGGGCCGGCGCCCTTCTCCGTCCGCCGCGTCGACGGGCGTTGGACGATCACCGAGTCGCGCCTCGCCGATTTGGCGCCGGGCGACGTGATCGTGACCATCGACGGCCAATCGCCCGATGCTTGGCTCGCGCCGCGCCGCGAGCTCGTCGCCGCGTCGAACGAGGCGGCAGCCGATCGCGCTCAGTGGTTTTTCCCCTTGATGCCGCAACGCTTCACGATCGGGACGGCGGGCGGGCGCGCGGTGGTGGTGGACCTGAACACAGTGCCCGACGTCCCCCCACGCGGCCGCCGACGCCCGGAGAAAGTCGAGACGATCCGGCGGCCCGATGGCGTCTTGGTCATCCGCATCCCCAGCTTCGACGATCGCGCCTTCGAAAGCGCGGCGATCGACGCGGTGAAGCAAGCCGGCGCGGCGCGCGCGATCCTGTTCGACGTGCGCGGCAATGGCGGCGGCGCGACGCCCTCGCGCCTGCTCGCGGCGATCATGAACCGGCCCTATCGCGGCACGCTCTACGTCACCCCGCAAACGATCGCCGAGGTCGATGCGCAGCAAGTGTTCGGCGATGGCGTACCGGCGCTCCCCAAGATGATGTTGCGCCTTGGCCCCGACGTCACCCAGCCCGCGCCCGGGGCGTGGGCGGGCAAGATGGCCGTGCTCGCCGATGGCGGCTGCGGCTCGGCCTGCGAGGATTTCGTGCTGCGGTTCCGCGACGGCAAGCGCGGCCTGGTGCTCGGCGAAGCTACCGCCGGCACGACTGGCCAGCCCTATTTCGTCCGCTTCCCGGAATTTGGTATGTCGTTCCGCGTTTCGACGAAGCGGGAATATTTCCCTGACGGCGCGCCCTTCGAAGGCGTGGGCGTCCGCCCCGACCGCGCGATCCCGCTAACCCTCGCCGAGCTGCGCGACGGCGGCGATGTGCAATTGGAACAAGCAGTGAAGGCGCTGCTGGCGTCCTAGCGACGGGAGGCGAGGGCTTGAGGTGCGCAGTCAGGCAAGCCGCGGGAAGATGCCCGCCCGCTGCCCGCTCATACGCTGATTGGCGCTGGCGGGCTGGTCCCTGCGCTGCTCGTCGGGCCAGGGGCGGGAGATAGAGCCCTTGCGGGCGGGGGTCGGTCCAGGCGCCCAGCCTTGCCATGACGGTGATATGGGGCCGGGGCGCGAGGATGGCGAGCTTTATCGGTCCGCGCAGCGGCACCAAGAACGCGCGGCGCCCCCCAAAGGCACCTTTATGCGGGCGGGAGCTGTGAGTGGGCCGGCGCCGCGACAGGGGCCCACCGCGCATTTCCAAACAGACGCTAAGACGAGTAGAGCGCGATGGTGACGGTCTCCACCGGCAAGAACAACGTCCGGCTCAGCGCGGGGAACTCGAGAAATTCCGCGCGGGTGAGATAGAAACGCCGCGCCGCCTCGTCCTTCGCTTGCACCAGCACGGCGGCGATGCCCATCAGTCGCGCCGCCGCCGCGACCCGGTGCAGCGCGTCCATAAGCAGGTCGGTCCCCAAGCCCCGCGCTTGATAGGCGCGATCGACCGCGAGCCGGCCGAGCACCGCGACGGGGATCGCGTCGGGGGCGTTGCGGCGCAGCCGACCAGGCGCCGCCGCCCGCTCCACCGCGCCGGCCGACAAGCAATAATAGGCGGCGACCCGGACGCCTTCACAAACCACATAAGTCCTCGAGAAGCGGCTTTCGTTCTTCAGCGCGCGATGCCGTAGCCACTCGTCGAGCGGCACCGCACCGCAGTCAAAGGCGCCGACATCGTGAGCGGCACCGAGCGGAACCGGGGCGGCGAGCGGCAGCTAGGCCTCCCAGCCGGGCTGGCGGGCGAGCAAGGCCTGTAATTTGAGACCCGGCGGCGGTGGCTGATCGAGCGCGTCGACGAAGGCGGTGTGATTCGCCGCATCCAGCTCGAACAGCCGTTGGTCGAGCAGCACATCGATCGCGCGCGCGCGGGCGGTGTCGACCATGAATTCGGTGCGCGTTTTGCCGAGCGCGGTGGCGGCCTCGTCGATCAGCTGACGCGTGCGCGCCTCGATACGCAAGTTGATGCTGCCTTTGGCGTCGACGGCGGGCTTGGTCATGCGTATGAGATGAAGCGCCGTCTACACGATGTCAATACCGTCAGGATGCGTGCAAAATCGCGCCGGTGCGGCCTATCTTCGCGACACATGCCCCCGCTCCCCACCCCCATCACCACCTGGTTCGCGAGCAAAAGCTGGTCCCCCCGCCGCCACCAGCTCGAGATGCTCGCCGCCGCCCGCGCCGGCGCGCACGCGCTCCTCGTCGCGCCCACCGGGGCGGGGAAGACGCTCGCGGGGTTTCTGCCCAGCCTCGTCGAGCTGATCGAGGCGCCCGGCGATGGCCTTCACACGCTCTACGTCTCGCCGCTCAAGGCGCTCGCGGTCGATGTGCAGCGCAATCTGCTCACCCCCATCGCCGAGATGGGGCTCGACCTGAAAGTCGAGACGCGCACCGGCGATACGCCCGCCGATCGCAAGGCGCGGCAGCGGGTGCGGCCGCCGCGGATGCTGCTCACCACGCCCGAAAGCCTCAGCCTGCTGCTCAGCTATCCGGATAGTTTCACGCTATTCGCGGGGCTCAAGACGATCATCGTCGACGAAATCCATGGCTTTGCGACCGGCAAGCGCGGCGATCTGCTCGCGCTCTGCCTCGCGCGATTACAGAAGATCGCGCCGGCGCTGCGCCGCGTCGGCCTGTCCGCCACCGTCGCCGATCCGGACGCTTATCGCGCCTGGCTCGCGCCCTATGGCGATCTCGACACGGTGCGGCTGGTGCGCGGCGAGCCCGGCGCCGAGCCCAACGTCCGCATCCTGCTGCCCCAGGGCCGCGTCCCCTGGTCGGGGCACAGCGGCCGCTACGCCGCGCCCCAGGTGATCGAGCAGATCAAGGCGCATCGCACCACGCTCATCTTCTGCAACACGCGGGGGCTCGCCGAGCTGATCTTCCAGGATTTGTGGAAGGAAAATGCCGATCAATTGCCGATCGCGATCCATCACGGCTCGCTCTCGGTCGAAGCGCGGCGCAAGGTGGAAAGCGCGATGGCGGCGGGCAAATTGCGCGGCCTGGTCGCGACCTCCAGCCTCGACATGGGGATCGATTGGGGCGACGTCGATTGCGTGATCCAGATGGGCGCGCCCAAGGGATCGTCGCGGCTGCTCCAGCGCGTCGGGCGCGCCAATCACCGGCTCGACGAGCCGAGCGAGGCGCTGCTCGTCCCCGGCAATCGCTTCGAATATCTGGAGGCGCAGGCCGCTTTGGACGCGGTGGCGGAAGGCGCGCTCGATGGCGAGACTTTCCGCCCCGGCACGCTCGACGTGCTCGCCCAGCATGTGATGGCGTGCGCCTGCGCCGCGCCGTTCGACGAGGCCGAATTGCTCGACGAGCTGCGCGGGGCGCTGCCCTATTCGGGGCTGACGCCCGACTTGTTCGGCCAAGTGCTCGGCTTCATCCGCGATGGCGGCTATGCGCTCAAAGCCTATGATCGCTTCAAGCGGCTGACACTGGAGGGCGGGCGCTGGCGGGTGAGCCACCCCAATTTCGTCAAGCAACACCGGCTGAACGCGGGGATCATCGTCGAGGCGACGATGTTGACGGTGCGCTTCAAGAACGGCCGCTCGCTGGGCAAGGTGGAGGAGAGTTTCGCCGCGACCATGTCCCCCGGCGATACTTTCTTCTTTTCGGGGCTGAGCCTGGAGGTCGAGCGGATCGACACCGCCGATCTGGTGGTGCGCGCCTCCAGCCGCCCGGCGCGCATCCCCAGCTATGGCGGCGCGCGGATGCCGCTGACGACGCATCTGGCGGACCGGGTGCGCCGCTTTCTCGCCTCGCCGGGGGAATGGCGGCGCTTCCCCGAGGACGTGACCGAATGGCTGGAGATGCAGGCGCGCCGATCGCGCATGCCCGCGCCGGGGCAGCTATTGGTCGAGACTTTCCCCCATGGCGGGCGGCACCATCTGGTCGCTTATTGTTTCGAGGGGTGGAACGCGCACCAATCATTGGGGATGCTCATCACCCGGCGGATGGAGAGTTTGGGGCTCAAACCCGTGGGGTTCGTCGCCAATGATTATGCGCTGGCGTGCTATGGGCTGGCGGAGATCGCCGATCCCGCGCCGCTCTTCTCGCCCGACATTTTGGCGGACGAGTTCGTCGAATGGGTGGAAAGCTCGCATCTGCTCAAGCGCGCGTTTCGCGAGGTCGCGGTGATCGGCGGGCTGGTCGAACGCCAGCATCCCGGCAAGCGCAAGACGGGCAAGCAGGTCACTTTCTCGACCGACCTGATCTATGACGTGCTGCGCCGCTACGAGCCCGATCACCTGCTGCTGAAGGCCGCGTGGGACGATGCGCGCGGGCGGATGACCGACTTGGGCCGCCTCGCCGATCTGCTGGGCCGGGCGCAAGGGACGATGCTGCACGTGACGCTCGATCGGGTGTCACCGCTCGCGGTGCCGGTGCTGGTGATGATCGGGCGCGAAAGCGTCGCGGCGGGGGCGGCGGAGGACGAATTGCTGATCGAGGCCGAGGGCCTCGCGCGCGAGGCGATGCGGCTCGATTGAGCCGCCCTACCCCGCCCGCGCCTTGATCCAGCCGTCGATCCGCGCTTCGAGCAGGTCGAGCGGCACCGCGCCCTGCCCCAGCACTTCGTCGTGGAAGGCGCGCAGATCGAAGCGCGGCCCCAGCGCCGCCTCGGCGCGTTCGCGCAGCGCGCGGATGCGGAGCTCGCCGATCTTATAGCCGAGCGCTTGGCCGGGCCAGCTGATGTAGCGATTGACCTCGGCCTCGATATTGGCCTCGGTGAGCGCGGTATTCTCGCGCATATAGGCGATCGCCTGCGCCTTGCTCCACCCCTTGGCGTGGAGCCCGGTGTCGACCACCAGCCGGCACGCGCGCCACATTTCGTAGGACAGCCGGCCCATTTGCTTCTCCGGCGTGTCGTAAAGCCCCATCTCGATGCCGAGCCGCTCGGTATAAAGCGCCCAGCCCTCGACATAAGCGGTGAAACCGGCGGCATATTTGCGAAACGCCGGCAGATCGAGCTCCTGTTGCAGCGCGATTTGCAGATGATGCCCCGGCACCGCTTCATGCGCGGTGAGCGCGGGCAATTCCCACAAGGGGCGCTGGGCGAGCTTGGAGGTGTTGACGAAATAAGTGCCCGCGATCCCGGCGGGCGGGCTGCCGGGGCCATAATAGGCCGTGGTGGTGCCCTCGGCGGTCTCGGCGGGGATGGGTTTTACGCCGTACGGCAGGCGCGGCAGCCGACCGAAATAGCGCGGCAGCAGCCCATCGTGGCGCTTGGCCTCGAGCGCGGCGGCGGCGAGCAGGGTTTCGGCGTCCTTGGCATAATAGATCGGATCGGTCCGCAGCTTCGCGATGAACGCGGCGCGATCGGCAAAGCCCGCCGCGCGCGCGACTTGCTCCATTTCGGCGCGGATCCGCGCGACTTCGCGCAAGCCCAATTGGTGGACCTGATCGGGGGTGAGGTCGGTCGTCGTCTGCTGGCGGACTTGCTCGGCATAATATTCGGCGCCCTGGGGCAAGGCCGAAGCGCCGACGCTCGCGCGGCATTTGGGCCGATAGTCGCGCGTGAAATAATCGGCGAAGCGGCGATATTCGGGCTCGACCGTGGCGGTGATCAGCGTCTCGGCGCGCGCCTGGAACACCGCCCATTCGGCCTCGCTCACGTCCGCCGGGCGGGTGCCGCGAAACGGCGCGTAGAAGCGCGACGCCTCGGGGTCGGCGGCGATCACCCCGGTGATCGACTTCTCGAACCCGTCGAGCACCGCGCAGGGCAGCACATAGCCCTCGCTCACGCCCTTGGCCGTCACCGCGATCGCGGCTTGGTTATAGGCGGGGTAAAGCGCGAGCCGCTTCAAATAGCTTTCATAATCGGCGCGCGTGCGCAGCGGCACGTCGTTGGGCAGTTCGGCGAACCCCTGGTGCCAGCCATAATAAGTGGTGAACAGCATCTGCCGCGCGCCGAAGCGATTGTCCGCCACCTGGTCGCGCAGCAGCCGCGCGAGCACCGCCTTGTTCACCCGTGCCGCCGGATCGAGCCCCGCGTCGGGGATCGCGTTGAGCCGATCGAGAAAGCCTTGCGCCTTGGCCGCGGCCGCATCGGCGGCGGCGAGGCTGGGGTCGGACAAGCGATCGTCATAGCGCCGCTCGCCGAGCGCGGTCGCGCGCTCGGGATGGACCGAGAGCCACCAGGCCCAATGATCGGCGATGACTTGCGCGAGATCCTCCGCCGGCGCCGCGCGCGCGGGGGCGAGCGGCACCAGGGCGAGCGGGATCACGGCCAATGGCAGCGCCGCGAGCAACGTAACGAGCTTCTTCATGGCTTCCCCCCTCACGAGCACGACGCCGAACGCGCCATGTTCTGCCGCCGAGGGGAAGGCCGCGCTAGCCCTTCATCACGAAGGCGTTGAGTTTGTTGCCATCGGGGTCGCGGAAATAGGCGGCGTAGAAGGTCGGCCCGCGCGGCCCCGGCTTGCCCTCGCAGCTGCCGCCATGGGCGAGCGCGATTTGGTGGAGCCGATCGACCTGCGCCTCGTCCTTGGCCTCCAGCGCGACCATCACGCCGTTGCCGACGCTCGCCGCCGCGCCGTCGAACGGCTTGGTGAGGCCGATTCCCGCCGGGCCATCGGGCGTGCCCCAGGCGATGAACGTCTCCGATTCCATCATGCGCGACGTGCCGAGTTCGGCCGCGAGCGCATCGTAAAAAGGCGCCGCGCGTGCGAGATCATTGGTGCCGAGCGTCACATAGCCGATCATCGCCATCCTCCCCAAAGCCGCCGACTCGGCGGTTACGGGTTGGAACATTTCACGAACGATCATCTCCGTCAAGCGGCGCGCACTTGGCCTCCAGCCAAGCCAGATCGTCGCCCGTCATCAGCGGCGCGAGCACCGCGAGCACCCGCGCATGATAGGCGTCGATCCAGGCGCGCTCCTCGGCCGAGAGCAGCGCGGGGTCGATCAGCCGGCGCTCGATCGGGCAGAAGGTGAGCGTCTCGAACCCCAGCATCGCCCCGCCGGGCGTCGCGCGTTCCTCGACCAGCACCAGATTTTCGATGCGGATGCCGAAATCGCCCGCCTGATAATAGCCGGGCTCGTTCGAGATGATCATGCCCGGCCGCAGCGGCTCCGAAGGCCCGCCGCCCGGATAATTGGGCATGGCGATGCGCTGCGGCCCCTCATGCACCGACAAATAAGCGCCCACGCCATGCCCGGTGCCATGGGCATAATCGAGCCCCACTTCCCACAAAGGGCGCCGGGCGAAAGCATCGAGCTGGCCGCCGGTGGTGCCCGCCGGGAAGATCGCGGTCGCGAGCGCGATATGGCCTTTGAGCACGCGGGTGAAGCGGTCGCGATGCTCGGCGCTCGGCTCGGTGACCGGGATCACGCGGGTGATGTCGGTCGTGCCATCCGCATATTGGCCGCCCGAATCGACCAGATAGAGCTGCCCCGGCTCCAGCCGCGCGTTGGAGGCGGCGTCGACCCGGTAATGCGGGATCGCGCCATGCGGGCCGGTCGCCGAGATGGTGTCGAACGAGGTATCGCGCAGCAGCCCGCTTTCCTGGCGAAACGCCAGCAATTGGGCGGCGCAATCGAGTTCGGTGAGCTGGCCCTGGGGCGCGCTCGCCTCGACCCAGCGCAGGAAGCGCGCGACCGCCGCGCCGTCGCGCGCCGAAGCCGCGCGGTGGCCGGCGATCTCGACCGGGTTCTTGCACGCCTTGGCGAGCACCACCGGATCGCGCTCGGCAAGGATCGTCGCGCCGGCCGCCTCGAGCGCATCGAAAATCGCCGCGACCGCGCGCTCGGGATCGACCGCGACGCGCTGGCCTTTCAGCTCGCCGAGCGCGGCCGCGAAGCCGGCGCGGGGGTGGAGGCGCACCGCATTGCCCAGATGCTCGCGCACCTCGGGCGTAAGCTTTTCGGGCGCGACGAACAGATCGGCGGTGCCGTCGGCGCGCAGGATCGCATAAGCCAGCGCGACCGGGGTATGCGCGACATCGGCGCCGCGCAGGTTGAACGCCCAGGCGATCGAATCGAGCGCGGTCAGCACCAGCGCGTCGGCGCCGCGCGCGCTCAGCCATTCGGCGAGCTCGGCGCGCTTCTCGGCGGCGCCGCGCCCGGCGCGCTCGGCGGGATAAGGCGCGAGCGGCGCGGGCGAGGGCGCGGGGCGATCGGCCCACACCGCGTCGATCGGATTGGGGACGACCGGTACCAGCTCGGCCCCCTTGGCGGCGAGCGCGGCGCGCGCCTCGCGCACCCAGCCGGCGGTGTGGAGCCAGGGATCATAGCCGATCCTGGCGCCCGCGGGCGCGTGCGCGCGCAGCCAATCGGCGATGCTCGTCTGCGGCACGCCGACATAGGCCCAGTGATCGGCGCTCACTTGCTCGCGAACCTGGAGCGTATAGCGCCCGTCGACGAAGATCGCGGCTTGCTCGGGCAGCACCACCGCGCTCCCCGCCGATCCCTCGAAGCCGGTGAGCCAGGCGAGGCGCTGGGCATAGGCGCCGACATATTCGCTCATATGCTCGTCGGTGAGCGGCACGACGAAGCCGCTGAGGCCGCGCGTCGCGAGTTCGGCGCGCAAGGCGGCGAGGCGAGCGGCGTGAGTGGACATGGGCGCGTCTCCGATCAAAGGCCCCTATTGGCGCAAAGCCGGCGGCACGGGCAAGCGGGGTCCTTGGCCGAGCGCTCCATAGCGGGGAGGCCCCAGCTTTCGCTGGGGCGACGGCTTGCATCGTTCAGGCCAAAAGCGCCGCCCCCGCGGCCATCATCGCGGCCAAGAACGTCGCCCCGGCGAAAGCCGGGGCCTCCCGGTTATCGAGAGGCGCGCCTCAGGCGAACGCCTCGTCCAGCAACCGCGCGAGCCGCAGCCCGGCGCGCTGGATCTGCAACCGTTGCACCGGCACCGCGCGCGCGATCGCTTCCTCGCTCAGCCGCAGCCGGGCGGGGGGCGGCGTGGTGCAATAATCGGCGCCGAGCGCGCCCGGATACGCCACGTCGCGCGCCGCCGCATAGCTTTCGCGGCTCCAATCCTCGACGCTGCCCGCCTGGAGCGGCGCCGCCTCTTCGGGGGCATAGCGGCGGACCAGGGTCGGCCCGTCGGTGATCGCGCGCTCGGCGAGCACCCCGTCCCAAATGGCGTGCAGGTTCAGCCGCTCGGGCGCGAAATCGCCATAGCTCGCGCGCAGCGCATTGCCGCCCTGATCGTTGTGCGAGCCCGAATGGAGCGGCATGTGCAAATCGCCGACGAAATGCACCAGAAACGCCAGCGCCTGGACGCGTTCGGCGAGCGGCGTGTCCTTGGCCTGGAGCAGTTTCACGTCGCGCTCGATCTGCGCCGAGACGCAATTGCCGTCGCGGCAGGCGGCTTTCAGATCGAAGCTGCCGCAAATGTCGAGCGTTTGATAATGCCAGGGCGAGGAATAGCCGAAGCGCAAGGCATAGCGCGCGCGGACGCAATCGGGCCAGGTGCTCGCATCCTCGATCGTGCGGACGCGGCATTCGGGGGTGGCGAGCGCGCCGCCCTTCGCCAGCAGCGCGAGCACGCGCGCGCGCGTCCGCGGCTTGACGTTGCTCATCGCGATCCGGGCGATCGTGTTGTGGCCATATTGGCCATAGGCCTGGGCGGGCTGCGCGACGATAAGGGCGAGGAGCGCGGCGAGCGCGGCAAGGAAACGACTCATGGGCGCGGCGCTTAGCCGGGGTGCGTGACGAGTTGAAGACGCACGGCTTGACTGAGCGTCGCCCCAGCGAAGGCTGGGGCCTCCCCGACAGGTAGCGCGCCGGTGGCACGAGGCCCCAGCTTTCGCTGGGGCGACGCTGTTGATGCACGTCACCCCGGGGCTTGGCCCAGGATCATGGTGCATCGATCGCGAGCGAGGGTTGATTTTCCGGGCGCGGACGCCGACCCCCTCAAGCCGCCGCTTTCTCCACCGCCGCGACCGCGCCGAACACCCGGCGATAGGTCGCGAGCGCCTGGCCGACCACTTGGTCCATATTATAATAACGATATGTCGCCAGTCGTCCGACGAAAGTCACGTCGCTCTCCGCCAGCGCCAGCGCCTCGTAACGCTTGAACAGCGCCTGGTTCTCGGGTCGTGGGATCGGATAATAAGGATCACCCTCGGCGCTCGGATATTCATAGGTCACGCTGGTGCGCGGCGCCTCCTGGCCGGTCAGATGCTTATATTCGGTGATCCGCGTATAGGGCACGTCCTCGGCCGGATAATTCACCGTCGCCACCGGCTGGAACCAGGGCTGGGCGAGCGTTTCGTGGCGGAAGCGCAGCGAGCGATAGGGCAGCTTGCCGTAGCGATGGCCGAAATATTCGTCGATCGGCCCGGTGAATACCAGATGGCCATGCGCATGATGTTCGCGCACCTCGGCATAATCGACTCCCAGCATCACGTCGATATTGGGATGATCGAGCATGCGTTCGAACATCTTGGTATAGCCGTCGCGCGGCATCGCCTGGAAGCGATCGGTGAAATAGCGATCGTCGCTATTGGTGCGCGTCGGTACCCGCGCGGTCACCGATTTGTCGAGTTCGCTCGGATCGAGCCCCCATTGCTTGCGGGTATAACCCTGGAAGAATTTCTCGTAGAGATCGCGCCCCACCGCCGAAATCACGACATCGGCCGAAGTCTCGATCCGCGCCACCGGCTCGGCGCGGCTGGCGAGGAAGGCGGCCGCTTCTTCGTCGGTCGAGAGCGCTAGGCCATAGAGTTGGTTGAGCGTGGTGCGGTTGATCGGGATCGGCACGAGCATCCCGTCGACGCTCGCCAACACGCGGTGCTCATAGGGGCGCCAGGCGGTGAAGCGCGAAAGATAGTCGAAAATCTCGGCACTGTTGGTGTGGAAGATGTGCGGGCCATATAGGTGGATCAGCACCCCGCCCGCGTCGAGCCGATCATAGGCGTTGCCGGCGATATGCGGGCGGCGATCGACCACCAGCACGCGCTTGTTGCCCTCGGCGGCGAGCCGTTCGGCCATCACCGCGCCGGCGAAGCCCGCGCCGACGACCATCACGTCATAGGCCGCGGCCCGGCGAGGCGCGGTTTTGGGGGCGGCGCGGCGGCGCGCGCGCGCCATCAATTGCCACATGCGCGCGGCGGTCGCGTCCCAGCTCGTCTCGGCGAGCATCGCGTCGACCGGCGCGCGCCAGGCGCCGTCGCTCTTAGCCAGCGCGAGCGCCGCGTCGCAGGCGGCGATGAACTTCTCCGGCCCTTCGGCGATCTTCACGCCTTCCAGCGCGCCATAATGGCGCACGACATCGACCACCGGCGTCGCGACCACCGGCTTGCCGGCAGCGAGATATTCGGGGGTCTTGGTCGGGCTGATGAAGCGCGTCGCGGCGTTGAGCGCGAAGGGCATCAGCGCCACGTCCCAGCCGCGCAGATAATCGGGCAGCTCGGCATAGTTTTTGGCGTCGAGCCATTGCAGATTGGCCGCTTGGGGCAGATCCTCGCGCCGGATTTTGGCGATGGGTCCGACCATCACGATCGTCCAATCGGGGCGCGCGGCGGCGAGCGCGGCGATCAGCGCCAGGTCCATCCGCTCGTCGATCACGCCGTAAAAGCCGAAGCGCGGGCGCGGCAGCGCGCGCTGATCGGCGGGGTCGACGCCCGCTTCGCGCGCTTGCGCGAAATGCGCGACATCGACCGAGGAGGGGAAAGGATGGATATTGGCGTGGCGCGCGGCCAGCGCCTCGTACAGGCTATAGCCGCCGGTGAAGACCAGATCGGCGACGCCGAGCAGCGCCGCCTCACGCTCGGCGAGTTCGGGCGGCGCGTTCTTGAACTGGGCGAGCGCGTCCATGCAATCATAGACGATGAGTTCGGCGGCGAGATGCGCCGAAAAGGGCAGCATCATCGGGGTGTAATACCAGCGGATCAGCGGCCCCGCCGCGGCCCCCGCGACGAACGCGTCGAGCAGCGCGCGCACCGCCTGTTCCTCGGCCGCGCCCTTCAGGCCCCAGGGGAGTTCGGGGGCGGCGACGATCACGCCGGTTTCGGCGCATTCGCGCACCGCGAGGCGCGGCTCGGCGAGATCGTCGATCCGGCGCGGCTCCTCCCAAAACACGATCCGCGCGCCGCGCGCGAAGCGGCTCATCAAATGCTGCGGTCGCTGAAACACGAAATCCCAGCGGAGGTGGCTGAAGCAAATCAGGGTCAAGCCATCGCTGGCCCCCGGCGCGGTGCGCGCGGGAGCGGCTGGGGTATCGGAGATCATGGGCGCGAACCTTGCCGGAGTGAGGCTTTTATAACGGGCCGGGTGGCGCCAAGGTTCCGCAACGTTGCCAAGAGGTTGCGCGGCCGGCAGCGGGTCGTTTCGCGCGGCGCGGCGGGGGTTCGCCAGACGACGTCACCCCGGTCTCGCGCCGGGGTCCCGCCGATCCCCGGTCGCGCCGAAGGAAAGGGGACCCAGGCACGAGCCCGGGGTGACGATGCAATTATTTGGAACGAAAGACTTTAGCGGCTGTAGAACTCGACCACCAAATTCGGTTCCATCTTCACCGGATAAGGCACTTCGTCGAGCTGCGGCACGCGCGAGAAGGTGACCTTCGCGGCGCCGTCGGGCACGACATAATCGGGGATGTCGCGCTCGGCGAGGCTCTGCGCTTCCATCACCAGCGCCATTTCCTGCGCCTTGCTGCCGAGCGACACGACGTCGCCGGGGAGCACGCGACGCGAGGCGATGTTGCACTTGGTGCCGTTCACATAGACATGGCCATGGCTGACGAGCTGGCGCGCCGACCACACCGTCGGCGCGAATTTCGCGCGATAGACGATGATGTCGAGCCGCTGTTCGAGCAGGCCGATCAGATTCTGGCTGGTGTCGCCCTTCATCCGCGAGGCTTCGTCATAAGCGCGGCGGAACTGCTTTTCGGTGACGTCGCCATAATAGCCCTTCAGCTTCTGCTTGGCGCGGAGCTGGAGGCCGAAATCGCTCATCTTGCCCTTGCGGCGCTGGCCGTGCTGGCCGGGGCCATATTCGCGCTTGTTGACGGGCGATTTGGGGCGGCCCCAAATATTCTCGCCCATGCGGCGATCGAGCTTGTGCTTGGCGCTGTGGCGCTTCGACATAGTGGTCCTCAACTGCTGTGACGCCCGCGCCACCATTGGCCCGGGCTTCCCGGTCGTTCGCGCTGCGTCATTCGGGGAGGAACGGGCAGGGCCACCGCTTCACCGGGGTGCGGGGCCAGTTGCGAAGGCGCGGCCCATGTCACGCGCGGTCGGGCGAGTCAAGTCGAGCGGCGGGCAGTGCGTCGCCTGGGGCTCATTGGCCGTCCGGCGGCTGGAGATAATTGGGCCGGCGCTGGAAACTATCCACGCGATTTTGGTTGGCGCCGTCGAACTCCGCCCATTCCTTGGCGGTCAGGCAGATGCGCTTGGCGAACATCGTGCCGGTCGCCTCTTCCACGCGGCAGATTTTCTTGGGCTTGGGCGGCGTGGGTGGCCCCTTGGGGGGCGTCTCCTCGATCGCGGCGAGCAAGGCGATGGGCAGGATTAGCGCGAGAATCATCGTCGCTCCTCACGGGACGCGGGCCAGAACCAAAGCAAAGGCTAGGCCTTTTCAGCCATTTGGCAAGCGCCGCTACGCCCTGGCGGCGCGGGGTGGACAGCGCCCGGCGCGCGGCTATCAGGGCGGGCATGACAGACATTCTCGCCGGACCCGATTGCACGACCATGGCCGAGGTGCGCGCGGGGGTCGACGCGGTCGACCGCGCGCTGATCGCGCTGCTCGCGCGGCGTTTCGCTTATATGGAGGCGGCCGCGCGCATCAAGCCGGACCGCGACGCGGTGCGCGACGAAGCGCGCAAGGCGCAAGTCCTCGCCAACGTCCGCGCCGAGGCGGCGGCGGCGGGCGTGCCGGTCGCGCTGGTCGCGATGCTGTGGGAGCAATTGATCGAAGCCTCGATCGCTTACGAGTTCGAGGCGTTCGATCGGCGCCGGGGATAGGGCGGCGGGATAGGGGGCGAGCGCGGTGCCCGCCCCCCGCGAAAGTCAGGGACGGAGCGCGCTGTCGTCGGTATCGCTCAGCCCGTCTTCGTCGAGATCGCCCTTCTCGAAATCTTCCTGCAAATCTTCGATCGAATCTTCCTCGTCGAGGTCATCCTCGTCGAGATCCTCGTCGTCTTCGCTCAGCAGGCCATCGTCCTCGTCGTCGATATCGTCGTCGTCATCGAGATCGTCATCGTCGAGATCGTCATCCTCGAGATCGTCATCCTCGAGATCGTCCTCGTCGCCATCCTCTTCGGGATCGTCTTCCTCGGGCGCCTGGGCTTCGGCGATTTCCTCATCGGGTTCGATCGGCTCGTCCTCGACGTCGTCCTCGCCCAGATCGGGGGCGAGATCGGTCAGGATCGTGCCGTCGCTCGGCCCGTCGCGCGTCGCCTCCAGGATTTCGGCGCGCTGGCTTTCGTCGTAACCATCCTCGTCATAACCGTCGTCTTGCGGTCCCTGGGCAGGGCCATGCCAGCTCATCATCACAATCGCCTCCTATCGCGCGGTGCGACTCCGCCAAACCGCGCCGAGGATAGCTGGTTCCGCGCTGACCGAACGAACGGTCTCAGCGGGGCTGGAAAAGTCGGCCGCGTTCGGTGATCGCGACGATCGCGAGCGCGGCGAGCCCGGCGATCAGGAAGCCGCGATAGAGCGGCACGGTCGTCCCGTCGAACGCCTGGCCGATCAGCCCGCCGAGCATCGCCCCGAAGGTGACGCTCACGAACCCCTGCACGCTCGAGGCGGTGCCGGCGATCGCCCCCATCCGCTCCATCGCCATCGCGCCGAAATTGGCGCCCGAAAGCCCGAAACAGCCCATCGCCAGCGCCTGGAGCAGCGCGAAGCTCCAGATCGTCTCGGCGCCCGCGCTCGCCACCGCCAGATGCACGCCCGAGATCAGCGTGAAGCCCAGCAGCGCGGCGTGCGAAATCCGCCGCGTGCCGAGCCGCAGCACGATGTGCGAATTGGTGAGATTGGCGATCGCCATCACGCTCGCGACCCCGATGAAGACCGGCACGAGCAGCGCGTCCGACCCGGTGAGCTGTTTCACCACCTGCTGCACCGAGTTGATGAAGCCATAGAGCCCCGCGATCAGCGCGGTCGAGGCGAGGGTATAGCCGAGCGAATAGCGATCGGCGAGCGTCGTTCGCCACGCCGCCACGATGCGCGCGGGGGCGAGCGGCAGGCGGGCGTCGCGCGGCAAGGTTTCGGGCATCCGCCAGACGAACCAGGCGAGCACCGCCGCGCTCACGCTCGCGATCAGCACGAAAATCAGCCGCCAATCGCCGAAGAACAGGATCAGCTGGCCGAAGGAGGGCGCGAGCACCGGCGCGGCCATGAACACCATGAAGGCCAGACTCATCACCCGCGCCATCGCGCGGCCCGAATAGCAATCGCGCACCAGCGCGACCGTCACCACGCGCGACGCCGAAATGCACAAACCCCCTACGAAGCGCGCCGCGAGCAGCAGCGTGAAACTCGTCGCGCTGGCGGCGGCGATATTGGCGATCACATAGCCGATCAGCGCCGCGATCAGCACCGGGCGGCGGCCATAGCGATCGGCGAGCGGCCCGTGGAACAATTGCGCGATGCCGAAGCCGATCGCGAAGGCGCTGATCACCAATTGCCGGCGATTTTCGGTGGCGACGCCGAGCGACTCGCCGATCGCGGGCAACGCCGGGAGCATCGAATCGATGCCGAGCGCGGTGAGCGCCATCAGCGCGGCGATCAGCGCGACGAATTCGGTGAAGCCGAGCGGCGCGCGATCGACCGGCGTTTCAACGCTTTGCGGGGGCGGGGCATCGGCCATGCCGCGCCATGCCCCAAGCCGGCGGCGCGGTCACGGGCGAAAATGCGCGCTTTGCCGCTTGACCTGGCGCGGCCCCAGCGCGAGCCTCGCTGGCATCGACGCGACCGGAGGCCCGAGATGCTTCGTCCGCTTACCCTGCTCCCCATCCTGCCGCTGCTCGCCGGTTGCGGCCAATCGATGCCCCAGCCCAAGGCGATGGCCGCGGTCAAAAGCCCCGCGCCGATGGCGATGCCCAATGCCGACGCCAATGGCGCGGTGATCCCCTTCGAGGGCTCGACGCTGCCGCCGGGGTCGCGCGTCACCATGATGATGGTGCAAGCGCACGAAGGGCGCGACATGGGGACGACCAAGATCGCCTTCGACGCGCCCGGCACCCCGCCGCAGACGCGGGACTGGTTCCTGCAAATGCTGCTCGCGCACCAATTCAAGCTCACCGCGCACGGCCCCAATTTGGTGGGGCATGATGCCGAGGGCGTGCCGTTCAAGCTCGATCTCGCCGCCAAGCCCGGCGGCGGCACGCGCGGCCTGCTCGTCTCGGGGTGACGTTGCGTCGCGCCGCGCGCGCCCTATGTGCAGCCGAACAACCCCTCGCCAAGGCATGATGATGCTCGATACCGCCGAACCGCTCGCCCATGTGCCCACTTTGTCGCTCGCCGATGACGCCGCCGATCCCGATGGCTTCGCCGCGCGGCTCGGCGCCTCGTTCGAACGCTTCGGTTTCGCGGTGGTCGCCGATCACGGCATCGCCCCCGATCTGGTCGAGCGCGCTTGGGCGCTCACCCAACAATTGTTCGCGCTGAGCGAGGACGAGAAACGCGGCTATCATCTGCCCGGCGGCGGCGGCGCGCGCGGCTATACCCCGTTCAAGACCGAGATCGCCAAGGGCGCGAGCGAGGTCGATCTGAAGGAATTTTGGCACATCGGCCGCGAACTGCCCGAGGGGCATCGCTTCGGCGCGGTGATGCCGCCCAATATCTGGCCCGCGCTCGACGGTTTCCGCGAAACCTTCATCGCGCTGTTCACCGCGTTCGACCGCGCGGGCGACGTGCTGCTTTCGGCGATCGCGCGGCATCTGGGGCTCGCGCCCGATTGGTTCGCGCCCGCCGTCGCCGATGGCAATTCGGTGCTGCGGCTGCTCCATTATCCCCCGATCGGCGCCGAAGCCGCGGGCGTGCGCGCCGGGGCGCATGAGGACATCAACCTCATCACCTTGCTCTTGGGTGCCGAGGAAGCCGGGCTCGAACTGCTCGACCGCAGCCAAAATCAAGAGGGGGGGCGCTGGCTGCCGGTGAAGCCGCCCGAGGGCGCGATGGTGGTCAACGTGGGGGACATGCTCCAGCGGCTGACCAACCATGTTTTGCCCTCGACCACGCACCGCGTCGTCAACCCGCCGGTCGAGCGGCGCGGGGTGTCGCGCTATTCGATGCCCTTCTTCCTCCACCCCGCCCCCGATTTCCTGATCGAGACGCTGCCGGGGTGCGTGAGCGATGAACGGCCGAACCGCTATCCCACGCCGATCACCGCGCATGATTATCTGCACGAGCGGCTGGTGGAGATCGGGCTGGTGAAGGCTTGATTCTTAAAAGATCCTCCCGTTCACGGGGAGGATCTTACCGGCGGCGCCCGGAATGGCCCCTCCACCATTCGCTCACGCGAATGGTCCCCCTCCCCAAAGCTGCGCTTTAGGGAGGATTCGATCCTCCCCAAGCTTGCTTGGGGAGGGGGGCGGAGCCGGGCAAAATCACTTGCCGGG
Source organism: Proteobacteria bacterium SG_bin5 (assembly GCA_002083475.1). Classification (GTDB taxonomy): domain Bacteria; phylum Pseudomonadota; class Alphaproteobacteria; order Sphingomonadales; family Sphingomonadaceae; genus Sphingomonas. The sequence goes on along the minus strand of LWDI01000009.1, from coordinate 4,854 downwards.
GGCAAGTGATCCGGCGGAGCCGGCTGCGCGGGCGCAGCCGCTGCCGAAGGCGGTGGAGGGGCCTTCCAAGGCTTGACCTTACGACCGCATCTCGCGAAACCCCCGCCATGACCCCTCTTCGCGTCGCGCTTGCCGGGCTCGGCACCGTGGGCGGCGGCGTGATCCGCTTGCTCGATGCCAATGGCGCTCTCATCGCCCGCCGCGCCGGGCGCCCGATCGAGATCGTCGCGGTGTCGGCGCGCGACCGCGCCAAGGATCGCGGGGTCGACATCACCCGCTTCGCCTGGGTCGACGACACCACCCGGCTCGCCGAGGCCGAAGCCGATGTGGTGGTCGAGCTCGTCGGCGGGTCGGACGGGCCCGCGCTCGCGCTCGCCCGCGCGACGCTCGGCCAGGGCAAGAGCCTCGTCACCGCCAACAAGGCGATGCTCGCGCACCACGGGCTCGCGCTCGCGCGCGCGGCCGAGGCCAATGGCGTCGCGCTCAAATTCGAAGCCGCGGTCGCGGGCGGGGTGCCGGTGATCAAGGGTTTGCGCGAGGGCGCCGCCGCCAATGCGATCGAGCGCGTCTATGGCATTCTCAACGGCACGTGCAATTTCATCCTCTCGACCATGGAAAGCGAGGGGCGCGATTTCGACGAGGTGCTGGCCGAGGCCCAGGCGCGCGGCTTCGCCGAGGCCGACCCCAGCTTCGACATCGATGGGATCGACGCCGCGCACAAGCTCGCGATCCTGGCGAGCCTCGCCTTCGGCACCGCCCCCGCCTTCGCCGCGGTCGAGACCCAGGGCATCCGCGCCCTGCGCGCCGCCGATATCGCCGAGGCCGCCGCGCTCGGCTATCGCGTGCGGCTGCTCGGGATCACCGAGGCGGGGTCCGAGGGGCTGTTCCAGCGCGTCCACCCGCATCTGGTGCCGCTCGCCCACCCGCTCGCGCATGTGAGCGGGGCGACCAACGCGGTGGTGGCCGAGGGCGATTTCGTCGGCCGACTGCTCTTCCAGGGCGCGGGCGCGGGCGACGGGCCGACGGCTTCCGCCGTCGTCGCCGATCTGATCGACATCGCGCGCGGCGCCTATGGCCCGCCCTTCGCCATGCCCGCCGATCAGCTCGCCGCCCCCGCCCCCGCCGATAGCGGCGCGCGCCAGGGCCGCGCCTATATCCGCTTCATCGTGCGAGACCGCGTCGGCGTGCTCGCCGAGATCGCGGCGGCGATGCGCGACGCGGGCGTCTCGATCGAAAGCCTGATTCAGCGCGGGCGCGCGGGCAGCGGCGGGGTGCTGGTCGCGATCGTGACGCATCAAGGCCCCGAACGCGCGGTCGCCCAAGCGCTCGAACGGCTGCGCGGCTCGGCGAGCCTGATCGAAGCGCCGCTTTGGCTTCATCTGCTCGGCTAAGCGCGGCCGCGTGGCTGAAAACCCAGCGCGGCCATCGGATTTAAGCCTTTCCTGATCGGGCGATAGCGTTCATAATCGGCGCATCATGTTGACCCAGCGTTCCCGCTATGCGCTGCGCGCGATGTTGTTCCTCGCCCAGGCCCCGGCCAACGCCGCCCCCATCCCGATGGCGCGCATCGCCGAGCAGGCCAATGTGCCGCGCAAATTCCTCGAGCTGATCCTGGCCGATTTGCGCGAGGCCGGGCTGTTGGTGAGCCAGCGCGGCAAGATGGGGGGCTATTTGCTCAGCCGGCCGCGCCATCTGATCTCGCTCGGCGACGTGATCCGGGTGATCGAGGGGCCGCTCGCGCTGGTCCCGTGCGTCAGCCGCAGCGCCTATCGCCGCTGCGCCGATTGCGCCGACGAAGCCAGCTGCGCGATCCGCCACGCGATGCTGCGCGTGCGCGACGAAACCGCGCGCATCCTCGACGGCACCAGCCTCGCCGACGCGCTCGCCCGCGATCTGGCGGCGGCCTGACGCCCCCGCCCACCGTCATTCCCGCGAAAGCGGGAATCCATTCGGTCAGGCCCCTCCACGGAGGCACTGCCGCCGGGGCGCGCCGCCAATAGCACGGCCAGCCCGAATGGGTCCCCGCCTACGCGGGGACGACGAGTTGGTCCCTCTACCCATGTCGCCCCGCTCTTGATCCCATCCCCCAATCGTCATTCCCGCGAAAGCGGGAATCCATTCGGGCAGGCCGCGCCAGGAGAGCACCACCCCGACCGCCAATAGCGCGGCGAACGCGAATCGCCCCCGGCGCGAGGACGTTAGGAGCCCGTCGCCTTCAGCGTGTCGCGAATCTCGCGCAGCAGCGTCACCTCGGGCGCCTCGGCGGGGGGCGCGGCCTCGGCGGGCGCTTCGGGCTCGACCGTGGCGATCATGCGATTCGCCGCGCGCACGATCAGGAAGATGATGAAGGCGAGAATCAGGAAATTGACGATCGCGGTCACGAAGGCGCCATAGCCGATCAACGGCACCCCCGCCGCCTTGAGCGCGGCATAATCGGCGAGGCTCCCCTGATACCCCGCCGGAATCGGCCCCAAGCGAATGAAGAAGCGCGAGAAATCGGTGCCGCCGAACAGCCAGCCGATCACCGGCAGCAGCACGTCGTCGGTCAGCGATTTGGTGATCGTGGCGAACGCGCCGCCGATGATCACCCCGACCGCGAGATCGAGCACGTTGCCGCGCGCGATGAACGCTCGAAATTCCTTGAACATGGCGAACCCTCCCGCCGCCATCTTGCCAAAGCGCGCGGCGAATGAAAGGGCGCGCGGGACAGGAAAAAGGGGCACGGGCATGGCCGAGACGGTGTGGCAGGGCAATTATCTGACGATGATCGTCGATGGTCGCTGGGAATATGTCGCGCGCGCGCGCGGGATCGGCGCGGCGGTGATCGTCGCGACCGAGGGCGACGCGGTGATCCTGGTCGAGCAATTTCGCGTGCCGCTCGGTCGCCGCTGCCTCGAACTGCCGGCGGGGCTCGTCGGCGACGAAGCGGCCGGCGAACCCGCGCTCGCGGCGGCGGCGCGCGAGCTGGAGGAAGAGACCGGCTATCGCGCCGGGCGGATCGAGTCGCTCGGCCATTTCCATTCGTCGCCCGGCATGGTGAGCGAGAGCTATGAACTCGTCCGCGCGACCGACCTCGTCCGCGTGAGCGACGGCGGCGGCACGGCGGACGAGGGGATAACCGTCCACCGCGTGCCGCTCGCCGAGGTGCCCGCCTTCATCGCCGCGAAGCGCGCCGAGGGCGTGGCGATCGATGGGAAGTTGCTGTTGCTGTTGGGGCGCGTCTTGCTCGGGTGAGCGGCGCGCGTGACGCAGGGGACGTTTTTTGGTTCGCGCGGAGGCGCGGAGGCGCGGAGGAAGACCGCAGAGCGGGTTCACAAGCTTGCGCCCAAGGTGCCTTCAGTCATTGGATGAAGGGCGCTTCGCGCGGTCTCGTTCCCAGCGTCCTCTCTGCGTCCTCTGCGCCTCCGCGTGAACAAAACCCTATACGAAAATGTCGCGGACCAAAGCGAGCCGTTCGCCCCGAACTCGTCGACCCGAAGGGCGGCGAAGCCAACGGCGGTCCTGCATCGCGATCGTCGGCAAGAAGAACGGTGCTTCGACAAGCTCAGCACGAACGGCGGGGGCGTGGCTGTGGTCTCGCGCGCCTCACTCTAATCTCGTCACCCCGGGCTCGACCCAGGGTCCCGCTGCCTTGCGACCGTGGCGGAAAAAGCCCAGCCCCGGATCGAGTCCGGGGCGACGGGGAGTTCATGTGATTCTAGAACTGCCTGCGATCAGTTGATCGGCCACGTTGCCTGTCGTCATGCCGGACTTGGTCCGGCATCCACGGATGCTTCAGGCTTTGCGCTAGAAAGGCCTGGCGTCCCGGCGGCCCCCTGGCCAAGCCCGGGGTCACGCGGTTCTATGAGGACGCGCCGAAACGACCGACTAACGGCTTTAATCGCCCCGGCCAGAACGCGAAGCGCCGCTCATCCCAACTTGGCGTCTTCGCGTCTTCGCGTGCGATCATCGCCCCCAGCACCAAAGCCACCAGCGGCTCACCCACCCAAACCCTAGCGGAAATTATCCGCATAAGCCTGAAGCTTCAGCTTCACCGGCGCCGCCGGGATCAGGTGATAAGCGATCCCCTCGCGCTCGGCATAAGCGATCGCCGCCTCGCGCGTCGGGAAGGCGAGGCGCACTTGCTTTTGCGTGTCGGCCGATCCCGCCCAGCCGGTGAGCGGATCGGGGCGCACCTTGTCGCCGGGTTCGAATTCGAGCACCCACTCCTGGGTGCGCGCGCGGCCCGATTGCATCGCGTTCTTGGGGCGTTGGAAAATGCGAGCGGTCCTCATGGGCGACGCCCTTATCGCAGCCCGGCGGCTCTTGCATCCGCATTTTTGGTCCTGAGCGTCGCGCGCGCGCTCGCCGGATCGTCGGGCCAGGGGTGTTTGGGGTAGCGCCCGCGCATCTCCTTGGCGACCGCCGCCCAGCTTCCCGCCCAAAAGCCGGGCAAGTCGCGCGTCGTCTGGATCGGGCGGCCGGCGGGCGAGGTGAGCGACAGGATCAGCGGCACGCGGCCGTCGGCGATCATCGGATGCGCGGCGAGCCCGAACAACGCCTGGGGCCGACACTCGACCGTCGGCCCGGCCTCCGCCGCATAATCGATCGCGTGGCTCGACCCCGCCGGGGTTTCGAGTCGCGCCGGGGCGAGCCGGTCGAGCGTCCGCGCCCCCTCCCAACCGAGCAGGCCCTTCAGCGCCTCGGTCAGCGCCTCGGNNNCGTCGAGCCGGCGCTTGCCCGCCAGCAGCGGCGCGAGCCATTCCTCGGCGCGATCGAGCAGCATCGCGTCGTCGAGCGGTGGCGGCCCGCCGTGCCGCGCGGCGAAGGCGGCGCGCGCCCGCAGCGCCGTCGCGCTCTCGCCCCAGGGAAGCA
>LWDI01000008.1 GCA_002083475.1 Proteobacteria bacterium SG_bin5 | reverse complement strand
TACGCACCGCGGGCGGCAAGCGCGGCGGCAAGCTCGCGGGCTGGCACCCGGTCGACATGGCCGCCGCCGTGCTCGACGCGCTGGTCGAGCGCACCGGGGTCGAGGGCGGCGCGATCGACGACGTCATCATGGGCTGCGTGATGCAGGGCGGCCAGCAGGCGGGGCAGGTGGGGCGCAACGCCGTGCTCGCCGCGCGCGCGCTGCCCGATTCGGTGCCGGCGGTGACGATCGACCGCCAATGCGGCTCGTCGCAGCAATCGATGCAGTTCGCCGCGCAAGCGGTGATGTCCGGCACGCAGGACATGGTGATCGCCGCCGGCGTCGAGAGCATGACGCGGGTGCCGATGGGCACCACCGCGACGCTGTTCATGAAGGAAGGCCTCGGCCATTATAAATCGCCGCGGCTGGAGGAAAAATATCCCGGCATCATGTTCAGCCAGTTCATGGGCGCGGAGATGATGGCGAAGAAGCACGGCTTCACCCGCGATCAGCTCGATGCCTATGCGCTCGAAAGCCATCGCCGCGCCGCCGCCGCGACCCAGGCGGGCGCGTTCAACGACGAGATCGTCGTGCTCGACATCGACACGCCCGACGGCCCCGAGCGGCACCATGTCGACGAGGGCATCCGCTTCGACGCGACGCCCGAGGGGATCGGCTCCGTCAAATTGCTGCAGGAAGGCGGCACGATCACGGCGGCCAGCGCGAGCCAGATTTGCGACGGCGCTTCGGCGGCGCTGATCGTGAGCGAGGAAGCGCTCAAGCGCTACAACCTCACCCCGCGCGCGCGGATCGTCAATCTGACGGTGACGGGCGGCGATCCGGTGATCATGCTCGAAGAGCCGCTGTTCGCGACCGACAAGGCGCTCGCGCGCGCGGGGCTGAAGATCGACGACATCGATCTCTACGAAGTCAACGAGGCGTTCGCGCCGGTGCCGATGGCGTGGATGAAGCACCACGGCGCCGATCACGCGCGGCTGAACGTGAATGGCGGCGCGATCGCCTTGGGGCATCCGCTCGGCGCTTCGGGTACCAAGTTGATGGCGACCTTGCTCCACGCGCTGCACGCGCGCGGGGGGCGCTATGGCTTGCAGACGATGTGCGAGGGCGGCGGGATCGCGAACGTGACGATCATCGAACGGGTTTGACGCGATCGAGCCGTCGCCCCAGCGAAAGCTGGGGCCTCGCGGTTCTTGGAGGAAGAGGTTTTTGGTTCGCGCGGAGGCGCGGAGGACGCGGAGGGAGGACGCGGAGTAACTACGGCGCGCAGCGCCTTTCCTCGTCGGGGCGAAGGCGCCTGCGGCGCATTCTCCTGGCGCGACGGTCGCGACCGGCGCTCTCCGCGTCCTCCGCGCCTCTGCGCGAACCCAAAAAAACGCAGAGCTCAGGCGCAACGCCAGACTTGCCAAAGGCCCCAGCTTTCGCTGGGGCGACGCTGGAAACGAACAAAGAAGGAAACGAACCGATGAAACTCGATTCCACCATCGCCGCCGTCGTCACCGGGGGCGCCTCGGGCCTGGGCGAGGCGACCGCGCGGGCGCTCGCCGCCAAGGGGGTGAAGGTCGCGATTTTCGATCTTCAGGCCGAAAAGGGTGAGAAGGTCGCGGCCGAGATCGGCGGCATCTTCTGCGAAGTGAACGTGACGAGCGATGAATCGGTCGACGCCGGCTTCGCCAAGGCGCGCGCCGCGCATGGCCAGGAGCGCGTGCTCGTCGCCTGCGCGGGCACCGGCAACGCGGTGAAGACCGCGAGCCGTTCCAAGGAAGACGGCAGCATCAAGCATTTCCCGCTGGAAGCCTTCAACTGGCTCATCCAGATCAACCTGGTCGGCACTTTCCGCTGCGTCGCCAAATCGGCCGCCGGGATGCTGAGCCTCGACCCGATGGAAGACGGCGAGCGCGGCGCGGTGGTGATGACCGCGAGCGTCGCCGCCGAGGACGGCCAGATCGGCCAGGCGGCTTATTCCGCGTCGAAGGGCGGGGTGGTCGGCATGACGCTGCCGATCGCGCGCGACCTGATGGGCGAGGGGATTCGCGTGAACACCATCCTGCCCGGCATTTTCAACACGCCGCTGATGAACGCCGCGCCGCCGGCGGTCAAGGAAGCGCTCGCCGCCTCGGTGCCGTTCCCGAAGCGGCTCGGGCTGCCGGCCGAATATGCCCATCTCGCGCTGACGATGATCGAAAACAGCTATTTCAACGGCGAGGACGTTCGGCTCGACGGGGCGATCCGGATGGCGCCGCGGTGATTTATTGACTCACACGAAGCCACGAAGACACAAAGAAGGGCCCAGATCGCAGGCTAGAGCTGTTTGCGATCGAACCGGTTCGCTCCTCCCCTGGAAGGGGAGGAGCTTTATCCGTCGAGCCATTGAACCCGTGTGATCGCAAACAGCTCTAACACTCAGAATAAAATTAAGCCCCCGCGTCGCGGGGGCTTTTTTAGGCGAGCGACGCCGCACGCCCGCCGCCGCCATCTCGAATCTTTCTTCGTGTCTTCGTGGCTTCGTGTGAGGCCAAAAAACCTCAATCCTCGAACACCGCCGCACGCTTCTCCATATTCGCCCGCACCGCCTCGATCTGGTTGGGCCGGCGGATCACCTGCAATTGCAGCTCGCTCTCGGCGACCAGGATTTCCGCGTCGGTCGCATCGGGCACGCGGTTGTACAAGGCCTTGGCCGCGCGCGTCGCTTCGGGGTTGCGCGCGGCGATCGCGCGGGCGAGTTCGTGCGCGGCGTCGAGCGGGTGGTCGGCGATGCGCGTTACGAAGCCCAGCCGCGCGGCCTCCTCGGCATCGAACTCGCGCGCGGTATAGGTCAGCTCGCGGAGGATGTCGTCGCGCACCAAGGTGCGCCACAGCGTCGGCCCGGCCATGTCGGGGATGAGGCCCCAATGCGCCTCGCGGATCGCGAAACGCGTTCCCGGCGCGGCGATGCGGACGTCGGCGCCCGACATGATCTGGAACCCGCCGCCGAAGGCCACGCCGTGCACCGAGGCGATCACCGGCACCGGCAGGCTTCGCCAGCCCCAGGCGACTTGCTGGACGAGATTGGCGCCATTGCCATAGGGGCGGTGGTGGAGGTCCATGCCCGAGCCGCCCGCCGCCATGCTCGCCATATCGAGCCCGGCGCAGAACGCGCGGCCCTCGCCGGCGAGTACGACGCAGCGCACGCCCGCCATCGCCTGCACTTGCTCGATCGCGGCGACGATGCCCTCGAACATCGCGGGATCGAGCGCGTTCATCTTGTCGGGCCGCGACAGCCGCACCTCGGCGACGTGATCGGCAAGCGTGACGCGGACGCGGTCTTCCATCGGGGGCTCCTAAAAAGGTTGCGGCGCTTTGTGCGCGAGGCGCGGGCGGCTTGCAACGGGGGCGGTAGCCGCGAATTCCTCCCCGTTCGCGGGGAGGTGTCAGCCGCCGAGGCGGCTGACGGAGGGGGAGTGCTACCCGCGTGCGTTCGGCTTCTTGGCCCGCCCCCCTCCACCATTCGCTCGCGCGAATGGTCCCCCTCCCCGTGAACGGGGAGGATTTCGCGCTCACACCATCCCGCTTTCCTTGCCCCAATAGCGATCGCGCAGCAGCCGCTTATAGAGCTTGCCCGTCGGCGCGCGGGGGAGGGCGTCGGTGAAATCGAATTGGCGCGGCGTCTTCACGCCCGACAATTCGGCGCGGCACCAGCGCGTCAATTCCTCGGCGAGCGCCGGTCCGGCCTCGCCCATGTCGAGCGGCTGCACCACCGCGACCACGCGCTCGCCCATATCGGGGCAGGGCGCGCCGATCACCGCCGCATCGGCCACCTTCGGATGCGTGATCAGCCGATTCTCGATCTCCTGCGGATAGATGTTCACCCCGCCCGAGATGATCATGAAGCTCTTGCGATCGGTGAGGTAGAGATAGCCCTCCGCGTCGAGCCGGCCGATATCGCCGAGCGTCGTCCAGCCCCGGGGGTGGCGCGCCTCGGCGGTCTTGGCGGGATCGTTGTGATATTCGAACACCCCGCCGCCTTCGAAATAGACCAGCCCCTCGGCCCCCGGCGGCAGCTCGGCGCCCGTCTCGTCGCAAATGTGGAGCACGCCATAGGCCGCCTTACCGACCGAGCCGGGATGCGCGAGCCACTGCGCCGAATCGATCGTCGTCAGTCCATTGCCCTCGGAGCCCGCATAATATTCATAGAGCACCGGCCCCCACCACTCGATCATCGCGCGCTTGACCGGGATCGGGCAGGGCGCGGCGGCGTGGATCGCGGTGCGCAGGCTCGACAGATCATGGGCCGCACGCGCCGCTTCGGGCAGCTTCAGCAGGCGGACGAAATGGGTCGGCACCCATTGGCTGTCGGTGACGCGGTAGCGCGCGATCGCGGCGAGCGCGGCCTCGGGCTCGAAATGGCGCATCATCACCACCGTGCCGCCCAGCCGCTGCACCGTCATCGACCAGCGCAAGGGGGCGGCGTGATAGAGCGGGGCGGGGGAGAGATAGATGCTCTCGCCCGACAATTTATAGAGCGCCTGCGCCAGCATCACCAGCACATTGGGCGCGGCGAGCTCGGGATTTTCGGGCAGGGCGACGCGCACCCCCTTGGGCCGGCCAGTGGTGCCCGAGCTATAGAGCATGTCGATTCCGGCGCGCTCGTCGGCGATCGGGGTCGTGGGGAGCGCGGCGGTCGCGGCTTCCCAGCCCGCCCAGCCGGGGAGGTCGCCGCCGAGCAGATAGCGCTGGACGCCGGGGAGCAGCCCGGGGAGCGCCGCCAGCACCTCGCCGAGCGCGGCGGCGGCGACGAGCAGCTTCGCGCCCGAATCGCTCACGATATAGCCGACCTCGGGCGCGGTGAGCCGGGCGGGGACGCAGACATAGATCAGCCCGGCGCGCTGCGCGCCCCAGACGAGTTCATAGAATTCGGGGCGATTGTCGCAGAAGATCGAGACCGTGTCGCCGATGCCGAGCCCCGCCGCACGGAACAGATGCGCGGCGCGGTTGGCGCGCGCGTCGAGCTCGGCATAGCTCATCGTTTCGCCGGTTTCGGCGACGATCAGCGCGGCCTTGTCGGGCGTGCGCCGTGCGTGGACGCTGGGGTGCATCCTTCCTCTCCCCTTTTTTCTTGGGAAGAAAGGCTAGCCGCTGGCGCGCGCGGGTTCAACGCCGGTCGCGAGGCGATAGCCAAAGCCCTTTTCGGTGCGCACCAGGGGCACCGGAAAGCCGCGATCGAGCTTGGCGCGCAGCCGGCTGACATGGACTTCGAGCACGTTGGTGCCCGGTTCGAAGGCGAGCCCGCACACGCGCTCGAGCAGATGCTGGCGCGAGACCGGCCGGCCCGGGCAGCGCGCGAGTTCGGCGAGCAGGCGATATTCGCGCGGCAACAAGTCGATCGCGCGCCCGCCGCGCCACACGCGCCGCTCGACCGGATCGATCACCAGCTCGCCGATCGTCAGCCGCGCGCGGTTGCAGCGCTCGATCAGCGTGGCGAGCTGGGCGGCGATCAGCGCGTCGCTCTGCCTTGCGGCGAACACCGCGTCGGCGCCCGCGTCGAGTGCCGCGATCTGTGCTTGGTCATCGCCCGGGGTGAGCAGCGCGCGCGGCGGCCCGTCGCCGAGTTCGGCGAGCACGGCTGCGGGCATGGCATCGGGGGCGAGCCAGCCGAGCCGCGCCGCGTCGCGCAAGTCCGGCGCCTTGCCGACCGCGATCCCCCGCGCCGCGAGCGCGGCGGGCAGGCCAGGTCGATCGGGAACGGCGAGGAATAGCGAGGTCATGCGCATTACTCGTCAGGCGGCGCGCGAAGACTAGCCGGGGTTCATCGAGGTCGCGGCGAAACAATGTCCAAAATGGAGATTGTTTTGGGGTGAGACGAACAATGCGCGTGTCGAAATTTCTAGAGCGGTTTCCGATCCGATTGCACCGGATCGCCGCTCTAGATCTTTCATTTGCCGCGATTTCCGAGTCGGCAGGTGATTCCACCTGCCTGGAAATCGCTCTAGAAACACGCGCCGCGCGATGCCGATCGCCGCCAAGTCGGCGCGCGAGATCGATGCGGTGCCTTTTCGTGCGCATCTGGTATCGCCGGGTCCGTGAAGCAGCATCGAAGATGGGGCGATCGGCGGATCGTCAGCGCGGTGGCTTCAGCCTATCGTCGTCACGCGCCTAACCTTGCCAAGCGCGTCCGCGCCCAGGCCGCCAAGGCGGGATCGTCCGCCGCCGCTTCCCAATAATCTTGCGCGCGATCGCCATCGGCGGCGGCGAGCGCGGCATAAGCCGCCAGCCGCAGCCGGGGCATTGGGTGCCCACGCGCCAACCGCGCCGCGACGTCCGCCCCGGTGCCGAACGCCACCGCGAGCGCGAGCAACGCCTCGGCGGGGGCGGTCGTCAAGCCTTGCGCGATCGTGCCCGTCGCCAGATCGAAGCGATATTGATCGATCCAGGGCTGGGCGGGATCGAACGCCATCAGATTGAGCGAGACCGACAGCGCCGGCGGCGGCAGCTGGCAATGGACGTCGCGCCGCGCGCGATAGAGCACCAGCGCGCCGGGGGTCAGCCGGCGCCGCCCGCGCGCGATCAGCCCCGCCGCCTCGCCGGGTTCGCCGCGCAGCGACCAGCCGTCATATTCATAATCGTCGCTGTCATAACCGGGGCCGAAATAGCCATAGCTCAGAAAGCTGAAATTATGGTCGTGCGGCAGGCCATAGAAAAAGGCCGCCGCCCCCGCCGCGCGGGTGACGGCGTCGTCGGCGGCGGGCCAGAAACAGGCGCGCAGCAGAAAGCGGCCGTCGGGCGGGTGGAGCAGCAGCACTTGCGGGCCATAGAGCGGCCGCGCTTCATCGGCGCGGCGCAGCAATTCGGCGGTCGCGCGCTCGGCGAGGAAATCGGCGTTGCGCCCGAGCCGCGCGAAGATCGGCCCCAGGCTCGCGAGCGCATCGACGTCGCGCGGGTCGATATGGGCGTCGGCGAGCGCGTCGATCAGCTCGTCGAGCGTGATCGGCGGCCCCGCCCCGGGGTCGAGCGCTAGCGGCACGCGAGCGCCGCCTCGACCTGGGGCAGGGTGGCGCGGGCGGCGGCGCGCACTTCGTCATTGGGGTCGTCCGCCAGCGCGCGCAACCGGGGCAGCGCGCTTTGGGCATCGAGCGCGAGCCATTCGCGCATCGCCGCCCAGCGCAGGAAATAAGCGCGCGATCGGCTCGCGGCGTCGAACGCCGGGGTCGCCTCGGCGCGGCGCGCGGCGCGCAAATAGCCGAGCAGCAATTGCGCGCGCGAGGCGGCGTGATCGAGCGCGGCGACCCGCGCCAGCCGCCCACTCGCGCGATCATAATCGCGCGCGAAGGGGGCGGCCTCGGCGGCGATCGTCGCGGTGAGGATCACCAGATCGCCGGTCGCGCCCTCGATCGCCTGGGCATGGCTGCGCCCATCGATCCGCCGCACCAGCCCGTCGCGCAAACCCACCGCGCCCACGGGGACGATCGGCGCGGCGCGCGCGGCGCAAAAATCAGGCCCCGCCGGCTCGGCGCGCCACAAGAGCAAACGCCCCGAGCCGCGCTGATAGCGCACCACGCTCAGCCGCCCGGGCACGATCAGCCGCGCGGGCGCGGTGTCGCTCGGCGCCACGAGCGTACCGGTGAGGGTGAGCGCGGGATGTTCGTAAAGCACCGCGCCCAGCCGGCCGCCCTCGCGCTGGACGCGCAGCGGCGGCTCGAACCAGGGATCCTCGGCGAGCGCGGCGACCATCGGCGCGAGCAGCGCGCG
>LWDI01000007.1 GCA_002083475.1 Proteobacteria bacterium SG_bin5 | reverse complement strand
CGGGCAATGCCTGGCTCGCGGGCGGCGATGCGGCCCAGGCGCGCGCGGCGCTCGACGCGGCGCTCGCCTCGGGGGCGTTGGAAGGGCTGGCGCTCGGCGAGGCGCGGTTCGATCGCGCGCGCGCCTTGGTGCTGCTGGGCGACGAAGCGGGCGCGCGGCGCGACATCGACGCCGCGCTCAAGACGGCGAGCGCGGATCCCTTGCTCTGGCTCGCCTCGGCGACGCTCGCGCGGCGCAGCGGCGATCTCGCGCGCGCCAAGGCCGATGCGATCGAGGCGTATAAAAGATCGAGCGACGATCCCTCGGTGCTGCTCGAAATCGGCAATATCGCTTATGCGGGCGGCGACCGCGCGGGGGCGGCGAGCGCCTGGCGCGAGACGATCGCGCGCCGCCCGGGAAGCGATCCGGCCAAGCTCGCCGAGGAACGGCTGCGCGCGCTGGGCGAGGTGACCGCCGCCAAGGCCGAGCCGCGCTGAGGCCGTTCATACACGCGGCCTGCTCGACGTCGTCCCGCCGATCATTGCCCAATAAGTTCCGATAGTTGCGCCCAACCGCCCGTCGCACCGCCTGGGCAACGACGGGAGCCTCGCCGCCTTCGCCTCGTTGATCCCCCCGAACCAGGCGGGACGCGCGAATGAGCGGGCAAGTCGAGCATATTCCCGTCGTCGAGGAAGCCGCGCGGCTCGAAACGCGGCGGCGCGATCTGGAGCGCGTCACCGTCCGCGCGCATCCCACCAGCGATCAGGTGACGCTCAGCAAGGCGCTCGTGCGCGAGCGGGTCGAGGTCGAGCGCGTGCCCATCGGCCGCGAAGTCGCCGCCATGCCCGACATTCGCGAGGAGGGCGATACCATCGTCGTCCCCGTGGTCGAGGAGCGGCTGGTCGTCGAGAAACGGCTGTTCCTGGTCGAGGAACTCCGCCTGGTCCGCCGCCGCGAGACCGAGGAGGTCGCCGTCCCCGTTACCCTGCGCCGCACCGAAATCACGATCGAGCGCGCGCCGCTGACCCCAGAGGAGGATTAATGGCCGACCCCCAAGACAAGCGCACCGAAGGTGCCCCGCCGACGCACATCAACATCGGCCCCGAACAGGGGACCCCGGCGGCACGCAAGGGCGTGAACTGGCTCGCCTGGCTGGCGCTGCTCGCCGGGCTGATCGCCTTGCTCTTCGCGCTCAGCCGCTGCGGGCGCGACGATGTCCAAACCGTCGCGGCGGCGGGCGAGAACGCCGCGGGCGGCACCGCGAGCGCGGTCGAAAATGGCGCCGAGGCGGTCGGCAACGGCGCGGCGGCGGTGGTCGATCGCGGCGCCGAGGCCGTTGCCCAGGGCACGTCGGCGCTCGGCGGCTTCCTCGCCGGCACCGATCCGGTGCCGCGCGGCTTCCAGTTCGAAAAGCTCAATTTCGAGACGGGCAAGAGCAATATCCGCCCCACCGACGCCGACGAGGTGGCGCAGGTGGCCGAAGCGCTCAAACGCCATCCCAACAGCCGCATCCGCATCGCCGGCTTCGCCGATGCGCGCGGCGCCGATCCCGCCAACCAGGCGCTCGGCCAGGCGCGGGCGGACGCGGTGAAGGCCGCGCTCGTCGCCAAGGGCGTCGCCGGTGATCGCATCGAGGCCGTCTCGGGCGGGGAAACCGATCCCGTCGCCAGCAACGCCACGCCCGGCGGCCGGTTCGAGAACCGCCGCACCGAGCTGGTCGTGACCGCGCGCTGAGATCCAGCATGTTCGAAGGCCAGCATGTTCCAAGGAGAGTGACCATGTACCGCACGATTACCGCCCTGTTCGACACCCGCGCCGATGCCGAGGCCGCGCGTAACCGCCTGCTCGCCGCGAGCATCGACGCCGATCACGTCCATATCCATGACCAGACGAGCCTAGGCCAGGCGGGCGTCCATGCCGGCGCCGATGCGACGCGCGGCTATTCGACGCATGAGGATCGCGGGCTGTGGGGCTCGATCAAGAACGCCTTTCTGCCCGACGAGGATCGCCACGCTTATGAAGAGGGCGTCCGCCGCGGCGGCGCGGTGCTGACCGCCGATATCGACGACGATCAAATCGACGACGCGGTGCGCGTGCTCGAGGACTCGAACTCGATCGACATCGACGATCGCGCGGCGCAGTGGCGCCAGCAGGGCTGGGATTATCACGGCGCCGCCGGGCTGCGCGCCGGGCACGATCGCGCGCTGCACGGCGAAGGGCTGACCGGCCGCGACGCGGTGGAGGAGCAGGCGATCCCGGTGGTGGAGGAACGGCTGCAAGTCGGCAAGCGCGAGGTCGAGCGCGGCGGGGTGCGGGTGCGCTCCTACGTCACCGAAACGCCGGTGCATGAGCAGCTGCGGCTGCGCCAGGAGCGCGTCGATATCGAGCGCCGTCCGGTCGACCAGCCGCTCTCGGGCGCCGAGGCCGATGCGTTCCGCGAACGCACCGTCGAAATGACCGCGCGCGGCGAGGAAGCGGTCGTCGCCAAGGAAGCGCGCGTCGTCGAGGAAGTCGTCGTCCGCAAGACCGCGACCGAAGAAGTGCGCGAGATCGACGATACGGTGCGTCGCACCGATGTCGAGGTCGATCAGGACGGTCGCCGCGACGATCCCTTGTTCCGCGACGACCGCGATCGGTGAAGCGGGCGGCGTGAGGCGGGGCGGCGCTCGGGGGGCGCCGTCACGCCTGACGGCTGGCGTTGGAGCAAGTCGCGGTAAATCAGAACCACATGCCTGCCGTTCGTGCTGAGCTTGTCGAAGCACCGTTCTTCCGTTCGACGGTCGCGAGGCGGTACCGCCGTTAGCTTCGCCGCCCTTCGGGTCGCCCCGCGAAAAGCCTTGCGTCCGAAAGCGCCCGCGCGTAAACACTGAACCCAATGGTTCAGTATCAGCCGCCCCCCCTCGACACCGCTTTCGCCGCGCTCGCCGATGCGACGCGGCGGGGGGTGGTCGAGCAATTGGCGCGCGACGAGGCGTCGATCTCGACGCTCGCGCGCCGTTTCGACCTGACGCTCACCGGCATGCGCAAACACGTATCCGTGCTCGAAGCCGCCGGGCTCGTCGTCAGCGAGAAACAGGGGCGGGTGCGGCGGTGCCGGTTGAGCGGGCGGGGGCTCGACGCGGCGGCCGAATGGATCGCGGCGCAGCGCGCGCTGTGGACGGCAAGGTTCGACGCGCTCGACACGCTCGTCGATCGACTCAAGCAGGAGCAGGATGATGCAAGCCAATGAGACGCACGTCGAACGTCGAGACCTCGAACTCGTCGTCACGCGGTTGGTCGATGCGCCGGTCGCCTTGGTGTTCAAGGCATGGACGACCCCCGAATTGTTTCGCCGCTGGTGGGTGCCGGCGTCGTTCGGCATCGCCATTTTAGGCTTCGAGATGGAAGCGCGCACCGGCGGCACTTATCGCTTCGAAATGCATCATGCCGCCTCGGGCCAGACGATGACCTTCTTCGGTCGCTATCTGGAAGTGACGCCCGACGCGCGCATCGTCTGGACCAATGAGGAAAGCGCGGCGGGACCGCTGACGACCGCGAGCTTCGAGCCGCGCGGCGATCAGACGCTGGTGACGGTGCGCGACCTTTATCCCTCGCAAGCCGCGATCGAGGAAGCGATCGCCTCGGGCAGCACCGGCGGCTGGAGCGAGCAGCTCGCGCAGCTCGAGCAGCTGTTGGGCGAGGGCGCGGCGGTATAAGGGCTGGCTCAATCGACACGGACTGAAGTTCGATCGAACGGGCTCTAGGCGTGTTCGGCCCGGTGCGCTCGATCAACGCAAGTTCCCAATCGTCATGCCGGACTTGGTCCGGCATCCACGGGTGGTCCAGGCTCGCCGCGCGGAAGATTTGGCATCACCGTGGCCCCCGGGCCAAGCCCGGGGTGACGATGATCGGCGAATCGTCACCCCGTTGCGCGCGAACCACGCTTGCGGCCATGCCCTGGGCCGGCGGGACGGGGCGATCGAGCGATGCGCTTTCAACCCCCCAGCGCCAGCCCAGCCCACAGCACGCGCGGCGTCCCCAGATCGATGCTGCCGCCCGAATTGCGCGTCACGACGCGCGCGTTGGTGAGATTTTCGCCGCGCAGCACCAGCGCCACGCCGCGCGCGAGCGGCAGGCGCGCGACCGCGTCGATCGTGGTCGCGGGGGGCAGGACGTCGGTCTCCAGATCGTCCTCGAACTGCGCGCCGACGTGGCGCAGCGTCGCGCTCAGCCCCCAGCCGCGCCGCGCCCAGCCGAGCGTCGCGCTCGCGGCATGGACCGGGCTTTGCGCCGGGCGGCGGCCGTCGAGCGCGCCGGGCGCCGAGACTCGCGCGTCGCTATAGGCATAGCTCGCGATCAGCGACCAGGCGCCGCGCCGCGCCTCGGCGGTCGCCTCGATGCCGCGCGTGGTGATCGCGGGCAGGTTGCGCCGCTCGCGTAGCGTGGGGGTGAGCGTTACATTGCCGATCGCGCCTTCCAGCCGGTTGTAAAACCCCGTCACCCCCAGCCGCGCCGCGCCCAGCCGCACGTCGATCCCTAATTCGCCGCCGCGCAGCCGCTCGGGCGCGAGTTCGGCATTGGCGCGGGTGGTGATGGGGAAGACGACGAAGGGGCGGTACAGCTCGTTGAGCGTCGGCGAGCGAAAGCCGGTATAGCCCGCGGCGCGCAGCGACAGCGGCGGGGTGGGGCGCCAGAGCAGCCCGGCGCGGCCGGTGAGCTCGGTGCCCGCGCGATCGGCGAAGCGCGTGTCGATCGGATTGGCGCTCAGCTCGCGAAAAAAGCCGTCCTCGATCGTCCAGCGATCGAGCCGCGCGCCGCCGGTCAGCACCAGGCGGCCGAGCGTCCAATCATCCTCGGCATAGATGCCGAGGCTCAGCGTCCGCCCGCCCGCCGTGCGCCGCGCGGTGACGGCGCCGCTCGGCGCATAGGCATCTTCGTAAAGCTGGCCTTGCGCGCCGCGCGCGTCGACGCCGACGCGCAGCAGATGGGTGGCCCCGATCGGGGGGCGAAGTTCGAGCTTGCCGCCATAGCCGGTCGAGGGCGTGCGGCGCTGGTCGAGCGTTAGCCGAAAGCTCGTCGCCGAGATCACGCGGTTGCCGAAATCGCGCGTTTGCAAATAGGCGATCGCGTCGAGCTGCCAGCGGCCGCGATGGAGCAGCCGCGCGCTCGCATCCTGGCCTTGCGCGAAGCTGGTCGCGCCCTGAAAGCGCAGCGTGCGATCGTCGCGGAACAGGGTGAGCCGGCCTTGCAGCTCGGTTCGGGGGCCGAGCGCGGCGACCGGGCGCGCCGAGACGCTCCAATCCTCATAGGCCGCGCGCGCGGTGGCGGCGACGCGCTGGTCGCGCGGCGTGGTGAAGAAGCCGTCCGATCGCTCCCACCGCCCGCCGAGCGTCACCTGGCCGCGCCCCAGGCGGGGGGCGGCGGTGGCGGTGAGGCGGGTGCTGGCGAAGCCGCCGCCATCGGCCTCGGCGGCGATGCCGGCGAGATCGGCGCGGCCCGCGCTTTCGAGCTCGATCACGCCCGCGACCGCGCCCGCGCCGAACGGGCCGGTGCCCGCCCCGCGCGTCACCCGCGCGCGCGCGAGTTGATCGGGGACGAGCGCGTTGAACGGGATATAGCCGAAAAACGGGTCGGCGATCGGCACCCCGTCGAGCAGCACCAGCGCGCGGCTGGTCGCGTTGCCGCCGAGCGCGCGCAGCGTCACCCCTTGCGCGCTGGGGTTGGCCGAGCGGCTGTCGCTGCGGCGGAATTGCTGGAAGCCGGCGACGTCGCGCAGCGCATTCTCGACCCGGCCCGAGGCTTCGGTGAGCAGACGTTCGCGATCGATCTCGACCGCGCCATAAGCGGGCGTCCCCGGCGGCGCCTTCAGCGGCGTGCCGAGCACGACGACCTCCTCGCTCGCCTGGGCGAGCGCGGGCGCGGGGAGCAGGGCGATCAAGGCGAGGGGGGTACGCATCGCGCCGCTCCTAACGATCGGCGCGCGGGAAAGTCGAGGTGGGTGGATGATGCCGATCGCCCTGACGCGTGATTGCCGCGACCGAACACGTCATTCCCGCCCCCCAATCCGCCATTCCCGTCCCCCCAAACCGTCATTCCCGCCCCCCCCCCCAAACGCGTCATTCCCGCCCCCCAAATCCGTCATTCTCGCGAAAGCGGGAATCCATTCGGGCTGACCCCGGATCATCGTGCGTGCATCGACCGGCGCCGCTTCAAGACCGAGGCCAGCCAGAATGGGTCCCCGCCTTCGCGGGGACGACGAGGGGGGTATGATCACGCGCGATGAACCCGTCATTCCCGCGAAGGCGGGAATCCATTCGGGCTGGCCCCGGATCATCGCGCGCAGGTCAGCCGGCGCTGCTTCAAGAGCGAGGCCAGCCAGAATGGGTCCCCGCCTACGCGGGGACGACGGCGGGAGTGATGATCGGGTGCGATAAATTCGTCATTCCCGCGAAAGCGGGAATCCATTCGGGCTGGCCCCGGATCATCACGCGCGCATCGACCGGCGCCGCTTCAAGAGCGAGGCCAGCCGGAATGGGTCCCCGCCTTCGCGGGGACGACGAGGGGGGTGATGCGCCGATACGACGGAAGGCCTAACGCTCTCGCGTCGCCGCGAATTTCACCTTGGGGTAGCGATCCTGGATATAGCCGACTTCCCAAGCCGATTTCGCCAGGAACACCGGGTTGCCGTCGCGGTCCTTGGCCAGCGCGCCGCGGTTGAGATCGGTGAAGTGCTTCAGGTCCGCCGGATCCTCGGCCGAAATCCAGCGCGCGGTGTCGTAAGGCGCGGGCTCCAGGCCGGCGGCGACCTTATATTCGGCCTCGAGCCGGGAGATCAGCACGTCCAATTGCAGCTGGCCGACCACCCCGATGATCCAGTTCGAGCCGATCTCGGGATAGAAAACCTGCGTCACCCCCTCCTCGGCCATATCGTCGAGCGCCTTGCGCAATTGCTTGGTCTTGGTCGGGTCCTTGAGCGCCACGCGGCGCAGGATTTCGGGCGCGAAATTGGGGAGCCCGGTGAAGCGAATATCGGCGCGTTCGGACAAGGTGTCGCCCACGCGCAGCGTGCCGTGATTGGGGATGCCGATGATGTCGCCGGGATAGGCCTCGTCGGCGAGTTCGCGGTTCTGGGCGAAGAAAAGGATGGGCGAGTGGATCGCGATCGGCTTGCCATGCCCGGTCGGCACCAGCTTCATGCCGCGCCGGAACACGCCCGAGCAAAGCCGCATGAAGGCGATGCGGTCGCGGTGCTGCGGGTCCATATTCGCCTGCACCTTGAAGACGAAGCCGGTCACTTGCGGCGATTCCGGCGCGATCGGCGCGGGCTCGGCGGGTTGCGGGCGCGGGCCCGGCGCGTGAGTCGCGAGCGCGTCGATGAGCTCGGCGACGCCGAAATCCTTGAGCGCCGAGCCGAAATAGACGGGCGTCAGATCGCCGTGGCGATAGGCGGCGGGATCGAATTCGGGATAGCCGGCTCGAGCGAGCTCGACCGCCTCGGCGACGTCGTCGGGCAGCGCCGCCCCGGCCTCGACCTTGCCCTGGAAGCTGCGACTATCGCCCTCGGGCCGCGACACCGTGCCGGTCGCGAGATCGAGGATGCCCGCGAAGGTGCCGCCCATGCCCACCGGCCAGCTCATCGGGCAGACGTCGAGCGCGAGCACGTCGGCGATCTCGTCGAGCAGGGCGAACGGATCGCGCCCCTCGCGATCGACCTTGTTGACGAAAGTGATGATCGGCACCGATCGCAGCCGGCACACTTCGAACAATTTGCGCGTCTGCGGCTCGATGCCCTTGGCGGCGTCGATCACCATCACCGCCGAGTCGACGGCGGTGAGCGTGCGATAGGTGTCTTCGGAGAAGTCTTCGTGGCCGGGCGTGTCGAGCAGGTTGAAGGTGATGCCGTCGCGCTCGAAGGTCATCACCGAGCTGGTGACCGAAATGCCGCGCTGCTGCTCGATCTTCATCCAGTCCGAACGCGCGCGGCGGTTCTGCCCGCGCGCCTTCACTTCGCCCGCGAGGTGGATCGCGCCGCCGAAGTAAAGGAGCTTCTCGGTGAGCGTGGTCTTGCCGGCGTCGGGGTGGGAGATGATCGCGAAGGTGCGGCGGGGGGAAGTCATGGGCAGCGGCGATAGCGGATTCGTGCGGCGGCGCTAGGGGGGGCGGGGAAGAAGAAGCCCTCACCCAACCCTCTCCCGTAAACGGGAGAGGGCTAACGAGAAGAACGACGGGAAAGCCCTCTCCCGCTGGCGGGAGAGGGTTGGGTGAGGGTGGGCACTTCTACCCAACCACCCCCACCCGCATCGCGCAGCGCCAAATCTCCCCCGGCGGCACCTGAAACACCCCCGGCTTTTCGCGGAAGTCGCCCGCGAAATCCTCGGGGTCCGCCAGGCCGTGCCAGGGCTCGACACAGACGTAACGCGCGCCGGGCTTGGTCCACACCCCGAGCCTTGGCGCGTCCCAGCCGATGTCGAGCCAGGGGCCCTCGGGCGGGCCATAGCGCAGCGCCCGGCTCGCGACCGGGTTCCACACCAGCGCGTCATCCTCGAACAGCGCGTCGGCGAGGGGCAGCGTGTCGCCTTCGACCGGGGTCGGGCGAACCGGGGCGGTGCTATAGCCTTCGGGCGTGATCCGGGTGAGCAAGCCGGGCTCGGGCGCATCGAACACCATGTGGTGCGCGGCGCGCGCGGCGCCATAGGGGAGCGGCCAGGCGAAAGCGGGGTGGAAGCCGAAGCTCGCAGGCAAGGGCGCGTCGCCGGGGTTGTGCAGCGCGACCGCCATTTCGAGCGTCGCCCCGGTGAGCGCGAAGCCGATCTCCAGCGCGAAGGCGAAGGGATAGGCCGCGCGCGTCTCCGCGCTGTCGCTCAGCCGCAAGGTCGCGTGATCGGTGCCGTGCTCGGTGAGCGTGAACGTCATGCGCCGCGCGAAGCCGTGTTTGGGCATCGGATAGGCTTGGCCGTCGATCAGGATATGGTCGTCGCGGCAGCGGCCGACCACCGGGAAGAGCAGCGGCGCGCGCCCGGTCCAAAAGGCGGGATCGGCATCGGTCATCAGCTCGCGGCCGGCCCCGTCCTTCAGCGAGGAGAGTTCGGCGCCGAGCGGGTCGATCGCGGCGGTGAGCGCGTCGGAGGTGATGGTGATCCAGTCGGTCATGCGCGTCCTTCCTGAAGCTTGTCCGTCTTCCTGAAGCTTGTCCGTCGCCCCAGCGAAAGCTGGGGCCTTTGGCAAGTGGAGCGCGTCACTTGCACGAGGCCCCGGCCTTCGCCGGGGCGACGCGCTGGGGCGGACGTGCCCTCACCCCCGCAAACTCGCCCCCAGCTTCGCCGCCGCCGCCACCACCTTCTCGGCGATCGCCTTGATCTCGGCTTCGGCGAAGCTCTTGTCGCCCGGTTGCAGCGTGATTTCGATCGCCATCGAACGCTGGCCGTCGCGCTCGAACAGGTCGAACAGCCGCGCCGCTGTGATCGCCGCCTTGTCCGCGCCTTTCACCGCGCGCACCAGCGCGTCGGCGGCGAGGGCCTCGGGCACCAGGAAAGCGAAGTCGCGCGTCACCGCCTGCAGCGCGGGCGGCGCGTAAGCCGGGCGCATGAAGCCGCTCGCGCGCTTGGCCGGCAGCGCGTCGAGATAGAGCTCGGCCGCCGCGACCGGCGCGTCGAGATCGAACGCCTTGAGCGTCAGCGGGTGGAGCCGGCCGAAGGCGGCGAGCACCGTCTTCGGCCCCAGCCGCAGCGTGCCCGATTGTCCGGGATGCCAGGCCGCGCCCGCCTCGCCGAACACTTGCAAATTATCGACCGGCGCCCCGGCGTCGGCGAGCAACGCGAGCGCCAGCGCTTTCGCGTCGAACGCATCGAACCCCTGCGCCTTGCCGCTTTGCCAGCCGCGCGGGGCGCGCTCGCCCGCCAGCACCAGGCCGAGCGTCGGGCGCTCGCCATCGGCCAGATAGCGCCGGCCGAGTTCGAACAACCGCGCCGACGTCGCGCCGCGCTTCAAATTGCGCGCGGCGGCGCTCAGCAGCCCCGGCAGCAGCGCGGGGCGCATCGCTTTCAAATCCTCGCTGATCGGGTTGGCGAGCACCCAGGCGCTGCCGCCGAACACCGCCGCCTCGCGCTCGGGGAGGAAGCTCCACGTCACCGCTTCGTTCAGCCCGCGCGCGGCCGCCGCGCGGCGTAGCCGGCGCTCGAGCTTTTGGTCGGGCGTCGCGGTCGGCTTGGCGACGCCGGGGGCGCGGGGCAGGGGCGTCGCGGGGACCAGATCGATGCCGGCGATGCGGATCACTTCTTCCACCAGATCGGCGGGGCCGTCGACGTCGCGCCGCCAGGTCGGCACCGTCACCTGCCAATCGCTCGCGACCGAGAAGCCCAAAGATTCGAGAATCGCGCGCTGCCGATCGGGCGCGACCGCGAGCCCGCCCAGCCGCTCGGCGAGGCCAGGGTCATAGCCGATCGTCCGCGCGAGCGCGGGCGGCTGGCCGGCATGGGTGACCGCGCTCGGTCGCCCGCCGCACAGCTCGACCACCAGCCGTGTCGCGATCGCGAGCCCGTCTTCCAGAAACGCCGGATCGACGCCGCGCTCGAAGCGTTGGCGCGCGTCGCTGGTGAGCGCCAGGCGTTGGCCGGTGCGCGCGATCGTCTCGGGATCGAAATAGGCGCACTCGATGAGCACCTCGGTGGTCGCCTCGCTCACCCCCGAATGCTCGCCGCCCATGATGCCGCCGATGTCATGCACGCCCGCGTCGTCGGCGATCACGGTCATGCTTTCGTCGAGCGCGTAGCTCTTGCCGTTCAGCGCGACCAGGCTTTCGCCGGCGCGGGCCTTGCGCGCCACCAGCGGCCCGCTGAGCTTGGCCATATCGTAAACGTGCAGCGGCCGACCGAGATCAAGCATCACGTAATTGGTGATGTCGACCAGCGCCGATTTGGGGTTCATCCCCACCGCTTTCAGCCGCCGCGCCATCCATTCGGGCGCCGCCCGGTTCGCCACGCCGCGCACGGCTTGGGCGAAAAAGGCGGGGCAGCCTTCGGGGTCGTCGGTGCGGACGTCTGGTCCCGGCCCATCGCCCTCGACCGGCACAACGTCACGCACCGTTCGGGCTGAGCTTGTCGAAGCCCCGTCCTGCCCTTCGCCCGGCGTGAAGGACCGCCCTTCGACAAGCTCAGGGCGAACGGGTGGGGGCGCGGCGGGCACTTGAAGCGGCTTGAGCGTGCCGAGCCCGGCCGCCGCCAGATCGCGCGCGATGCCGCGCACGCCCATGCAATCCTGGCGATTGGGAGTGACCGCGATATCGATCACCGGGTCGTTCAGCCCGGCATGATCGGCGAAGGGCGTGCCGATCGCGGCGCCTTCGGGCAGCTCGATGATCCCGTCATGATCCTCGCCCAATTGCAGCTCGCGCGCGCTGCACATCATGCCGTTCGATTCGATCCCGCGGACGGCGGCGACCTTCAGCACCATGCCGTTCGCGGGGACGGTCGCGCCGGCCAAGCCGAGCACGCCGACCAGCCCCGCGCGCGCGTTGGGCGCGCCGCACACCACCTGGAGCGGCGCGCACGCGCCGGTATCGACCATCAGCACCTGAAGCTTGTCGGCCTGGGGGTGGCGCTCGGCGGAGAGCACGCGCGCCACCTGGAACCCGGCGAGCGCGGCGGCGGGATTCTCCACGCCCTCGACTTCGAGCCCGACGCGGGTGAGCGCCTCGACGATCGCCTCCAGCGGCGCTTGCGTTTCGAGATGGTCCTTGAGCCAGGAAAGCGTGAATTTCATCGGCTTAACTTCTCGCTTCTCAATTCGTCACCCCAGCGAAAGCCGGGGTCTCGATGATCACCGGGCGCCCGACGGTCCGGGAGCCCCTTCGCCGGGGCGCCGCCCGTCGCGCGTCAAAACGACGCGCCGACTCCGCCCGACAGCGTCGGCACGTCGAGCACGCCGAAGCCGTAATGCTTCAGCCAGCGCAGATCGCCGTCGAAAAAGGCGCGCAGATCGTCCATGCCATATTTCAGCATCGCCAGCCGATCGATGCCGCAGCCGAAGGCGAAGCCCTGCCACTCGTCGGGATCGAGCCCGCAGGCGGCGATCACCTTGGGGTGGACCATGCCGCTGCCCAGCACTTCCATGAAGCCGCCCTCGTTGCCGCCGCCGCTCGCGCCGCCGATCACGCGCTTGCCGTTGATCACGGTGTAGCTCACATCGACTTCGGCCGAAGGCTCGGTGAAAGGGAAATAGCTGGGGCGCAGCCGCAATTGCACGTCGTCGCGCTCGAAGAACGCGCGCAGGAAGGTCTCCAGCGTCCATTTCAAATGGCCGAGCGTGATCCCCTTGTCGATCACCAGCCCCTCCACCTGATGGAACATCGGCGTGTGGGTCGCGTCCGAGTCCGAACGATAGGTCCGCCCCGGCGCGATGATGCGGATGGGAGGCTTTTGGTTCAGCATCGCGCGGATCTGCACCGGGCTGGTGTGCGTGCGCAGCAGCCAGCGGCGATCGTCGCCGGCGCGATCGGGGAAATAGAAAGTATCGTGCATCGCCCGCGCCGGGTGCGTTTCGGGAATGTTGAGCGCGGTGAAATTATGCCAATCATCCTCGATCTCGGGCCCGGTCGCGACCGCGAAGCCCAGGTCGGCGAAAATCTCGGCGAGTTCGTCCATCACTTGGGAGACGGGATGGATGCTGCCCATCGCTTGCGGCTCGGCCGGGAGCGTCATGTCGAGCGTCTCGCCCGCGAGCCGCGCGTCGAGCGCCGCCCGCTCGAGCGCCTCCTTCTTGGCGGAAAGCGCGGCGGTGACGGCTTCGCGAAGCGCGTGGATGCGTGGGGCGACGCTCTGCCGCTCCTCGGGCGACAGGCCGCCCAGCGTCTTGAGCAGCGCGGTGACGCTGCCCGATTTGCCGAGCGCTTCCACGCGCACCGCCTCGATCGCCTCGGGGCTGTGCGCGGCATCGATCCGGGCGAGCAAGTCGCTTTGCAGGCTTTGGGGGTCGGTCATGCGATCATCCTGTTGCTCGCCGGCTCGAACCCTAGTCCGGCGGCGAGGTCAAGCCATTCGGGGTTGTGCCGCTCGATCAGCGCGAGCTTCCAATCGCGGCGCCATTTCTTCAGCGCCTTCTCACGCAGGATGGCGCTTTCCATGGTCTCATGGGGTTCGAACCAGACGAGGTGGTGAACCGCGTAAGTCTTGGTGAAGCCGGGGATCAGGCCCTCGCGATGCTGGTGGAGCCGGGCGAGGAGGTTCGAAGTCACACCGATGTAGAGCGTGCCGTGGCGGCGGCTGGCGAGCAGATAGACGCAGGGTCGTTTGGCCTCGCGCATCGGTGGTGCTCCTGCGGTTGGGTCGGCCGGAAGGGATTCCCGCTTTCGCGGGAATGACGATGTGGCTACCAGATTACGTCGTCCCCGCGAAGGCGGGGACCCATTCTGGCTGGTTGCGGTTTTGGGGCGCGGCGGTGATCGTGGCGCTTCATGTGCGCGGTCAGCCCGAATGGATTCCCGCTTTCGCGGGAATGACGTTGGTGGCTCGACGAGGCCGTCCCTCCCGAACCGTCGTCCCGCTTTCGCGGCAATAACGTTGGTGGTTCGACGAGGACGTCCCTCTCCATCCGTCGTCCCCGCGCAGGCGGGGACCCATTCGGGCTGGCGCCGGCTTTGGGGCGAGGCGGTGATCGTGGCGCTTCATCTGCGCGGCCAGCCAGAATGGATTCCCGCCTGCGCGGGAATGACGGTGTCATTGGACAAAGCCATCACTCCCCATCCGTCGTCCCCGCGAAGGCGGGGACCCATTCTGGCTGGTTGCGGTTTTGGGGCGCGGCGGTGATCGTGGCGCTTCATGTGCGCGGCTAGCCGGAATGGATTCCCGCTTTCGCGGGAATGACGAGGTTTCATCGGGGGAGGGTGTCTCCGCGCCCACCAAGAAAAAAGGCGCCGGTGGCAACCCACCGACGCCTCGTTTCGTCATGTCGGGGCTGGGGCTCAGGCGGCCTGAGGCAGGGCCGCCTTCGCCTGCGCGACCAGGGCGCTAAACGCTTCGCCTTCGTGCATCGCGATGTCGGCGAGCACCTTCCGGTCGAGTTCGACGCCCGCGAGCTTCAGCCCGTGCATGAACTGCGAATAGGTGAGGCCCTCGGCGCGCACGCCCGCGTTGATGCGCTGGATCCACAGCGCGCGGAACGAGCGTTTTTTGACCTTGCGGTCGCGATAGGCATATTGCCCGGCCTTCTCCACCGCCTGGCGGGCGATGCGAATCGTGTTCTTGCGGCGGCCATAATAGCCCTTGGCCTGATCCAGGATCCGCTTGTGCTTGGCGTGGGTGGTTACACCCCGTTTGACGCGTGCCATTTACCAGCGCTCCCTCAATTCAGCCCGTAAGGCGCCCAGGCCTTCACGGTCTTGGTGTCCGCGTCCGACAGCACGCTGGTGCCGCGGTTTTGGCGGATATATTTGGCGTTGTGGCTGATCAGCCGGTGGCGCTTGCCGGCGACGCCGTGCTTGATCTTGCCGGTCGCGGTGATTTTGAAGCGTTTCTTCACACCGCTCTTGGTCTTGAGCTTGGGCATTTTCGTCTCCTCTTGGCTCGCGACGATTACGAACGGCCACGGCAGCCCATTTAGCCGGCCCGTTCCTCGAATATCGCGGGAAGCGTGCGCCGTTAGTCGATGCGGGCGCGAAAGGCAAGGACCCATCGTTCGAGCGCGTCGCCCCGGCGAAGGCCGGGGCCTCGATGAACGGGGGCGCGCTGGTTGCTCTAGGCCCCAGCTTTCGCTGGGGCGACGTTCGTTATTCGAGGGGCTCAATGCCCCCGGCAGGCGAGCGTCTCGACGATTTCCTCGATCCGCGCGGGATCGCCGGCGGCGATCACTTCGCCGCGGCTGTTCTCGGTCAGCGGATCGCCCGCCCAATCGCACATCCGCCCGCCCGCGCCCTCGACCACCGGCACGAGCGCGGCGAAATCATGGAGCTTCAGCCCCGCCTCGACGACGATGTCGCACCAGCCGCTCGCGACCGTGCCATAATTATAGCAATCGCCACCCAGGATGGTCGACCGCACCTTGGCGTCGAGATGTTCGAACGCATGGAGCTGATCGTCGTCGAACAAAGCGGGCGAGGTAGTCGCGAGCAGCGCGTCGCCGAGCGCGGCGCAGGGGCGCGTCTCGGCGGGCTTGCCGTTGAACGAGGTCGGCCGGCCCATCACGCCCAGCCAGCGCTCGCCCAGGATCGGCTGGTCGATCACGCCGAGCAGCGGCCAGCCCTCGACCACCAGCGCGATCAACGTACCGAAGATCGGCCGCCCGGCGATGAAGGCGCGGGTGCCGTCGATCGGATCGAGCACCCAGGCGCGGCCCGAATTGCCGGGCTTGGTGCCATATTCCTCGCCGATGATCGCGTCATCGGGGAAGCGCGCCTCGATCAGCCGGCGGATCGCGGCTTCCGCCTCGCGATCGGCGAGCGTCACCGGCGATTGGTCGCCCTTGATCTCGAGGCCGTGACTGTTGCGGAAATAAGGGCGGATGACGCTGCGCGCGGCTTCGGCGCAGCGTTCGGCAAGGTCGATTTCGGCGTCGGTGATGCGCATGGCGGGGGTTTAGGGCGCGGGGGCGGGGCGCGCAATGCACCGCGCTTGCGGGCGTCAGTCCCCCGCCGCCCACACGCTCAGCAGCGTGTGCGCGATGGCGTAAGGCGGGGGCGCCAGGAAGCGCGCGCCCGGCTCGGCGGCGAGCGCGGCGGCCACTTCCGCGCGGGTCGCCCAGAAAGCGTCTTCCAACTCGGCCGTGTCGAGCGTGATCGCGTCGCCCTCGGCGTCGGCGACGCAGGCGATCATCAGCGAGCTCGGGAAGGGCCAGGGCTGGCTCGCGACATAGCGCACGCGACCAACGCGCACGCCCGCTTCCTCGAACACTTCGCGCGCGACCGCTTCCTCGATCGATTCGCCCACTTCCAAAAACCCCGCGAGCGCCGAATAGCGCCCCGCCGGCCAGCCCGGCTGGCGACCGAGCAGGCAGCGCCCCTGGTGCTCGGCGAGCATGATCACCACCGGGTCGACGCGCGGGAAATGTTCCGCCCCGCACGCCCCGCAGCGCCGCGCCCAGCCGGCGCGGAACATCGCGGTCGGCGCGCCGCAATTGGCGCAAAAGCCGTGGCGGGCGTGCCAATCGAGCAGACTGCGCGCGGCGGCATAGGTGGCCGCCTCGCCCGGCGCCATCAGCCCCAGCATCGCGAACAGGCGCGGCGAGCGGCCGGGCGGGACGCGCATCCCGGGCGCGAGCGCGGCGAAATGCGGCCGCTCGCGCTCGCCGAGCCCCAGCAGCACCAGCTCGGCGCCGTCGGGCGCGTCGGCCAGGCTCGTCCAGCTCAGCCGGCCGTCGCCATCGAGCACGGGATCGAAGCCTTCGAGCAGCAACAGCCGCGCGCGCCAATCGCCGCGCGCGGCGGCGAGCGCTGTATCGTCATGCCGCAACCGGTCGGCGCGGTCGAGCGTGCCGCCGGTGAAGCCGGGGACGATCACCGCGCGGTATCGGCGTAGAATGCCTTGGCGAAATCGGCGCGCAGCGGCCAGCGCTCGCCGGGGATGTAGTTCACCATCACCGTCACCCGCTGGCGGCGCGCGCGATCGACCCAGGCGATCGTTCCGGCGGCGCCGCCCCAGCCGTAAGTGCCCTTGCCCGGCCCGCCCGGCATATCGGCCAGGCTCACCGATCCGCCCGCGCCGAAGCCCATCGGCACGCCCCGGCTCGAATCGGTATAGGTCACGCCCGGCGGCAGCAGGTTCGATAGCCCAAGCGCGACCGTCTGCGGCTTCATCACCCGCGCGCCCTCCAGCTCGCCGCCATTTTGCAGCATGTGGAGGAAGCGATCATAGTCATGCGCCGACATCACCAGCCCGGCGCCGCCATAAGGGAAGCTCGGCGGCTGCAGATAAGCGCTTTGCGCGCCGGGATCGATCGGGATCGGGTTTTCGCCGAAAAAGGCATAGCCGGTGATCAGCCGCCCGGCGTCGGCGGCGGGCACTTGGAAGAAAGTGCTGTTCATCTTGAGCGGGGTGAAGATGCGCGTCTTCAGAAACGTGTCGAACGGCATCCCGCTCGCCTTTTCTATCACCGCGCCCATCACGTCGAGCCCGATCGAATAGCTCCATTTGATGCCCGGCTCGGCGATCAGCGGCAGCGTCGCGACGCGCTCGGCGAACGCCTGCAGGCTCGGCGGGCGCACCTTGCGCGCTTCGACTTCGGCGCCGACCGTGCTGGTGAAGGGCACGATGCCGTTCTTCTCATAGGCCGAGAGCAACGGCCCCTTGGTGACGATGGTATAGCCGAGCCCGGCGGTGTGCGTGAGCAAATGCCGGATCGTGATCGGGTTCTTGGCGGGCACCGACGTCAAATCCTTCGCCGGATCGACCAGCACGCGCATATTCTTATAGGCCGGGAAAAAATCGCTGAGCGGCTGATCGAGCTTGAGCTTGCCTTCCTCGATCAGGATCATCGCCGCCATGCCGGTGATCGGCTTCGTCATCGAATAGACGCGCCACAGCGTGTTTTCATCGGAGGCGGGGGCGCCCGCGTCGAACGACAATTTGCCGGCCTTGAGGATCGTCGTCGCCTCACCGAGCCCGATCGCGGCGACCACGCCGGGCGCGCGGCCCTTGGCGACATAGCTTTCGACCACCGCCTGCGATTGGGCGAGCGGCGCGGCGGCGGGGCTCGATGCGGCCTGGCGGAGCGCCTGGCGCGCCTCGACCGCGATCCAGGGGGTGGCGACGAGCGGCACGGCAAGCGCCAAGGCGCGGACGGCGAAACGATGCGTCATTCTTCTCTCCTCAGCGCGGCGGCCTTCGCGAACACGGTCGGCAACCCGGCCGAGTCGAGCGCGCCGATCGGCCACCACTCGGCGGGTGATGGCAAATCGAGCGGCCCTTCGGCAAGCGTCGCGACCGCGAGCGCCAGATCGAGCCGGAAATGGGTGAAGACGTGGCGCGCGGGTTCGGCGCGCAGCTGCCAGCGCGCGGCGGCGGGCGCCTCGGCGAGGCCCGGCGGTGTGGGCGCCCAGGGTCCCGTCGGCAGCGCGCGCATCCCGCCGAGCAGCCCCTTGGGCGGGCGGCGCACGAGCAGCACGTGCCCGCCGCGTTCGAGCCAGAAAGCGGTGCCGTAGCGCTGGGGCTTGGCGGCTTTGGCGGGCTTGACCGGATAGGCGCTCGGCGCCCCTTGTGCGCGCGCGGCGCAGGCGAAGGCGAGCGGGCAGAGCGCGCAAGCGGGCGCGCGCGGGGTGCAGAGCATCGCCCCCAGGTCCATCATCGCCTGGGCGAAATCGCCTGGCCGCGCGCGCGGGGTGATCGCATCGGCGCGCGCGCGAATCAGCGGCTTGGCGGCGGGGAGGGGTTCGGCGAGCGCGAAGAGGCGGGCGACGACGCGCTCGACATTGCCATCGACCACCACCGCGCGCCGCCCGAAGGCGATCGCGGCGATCGCGGCGGCGGTATAGTCGCCGATGCCGGGGAGCGCGCGCAGCTCGGCCTCGTCGGCGGGGAAGCCGCCCCGCGCGGCGACCGCGCGCGCGCAGGCGAGCAAATTGCGCGCGCGGGCATAATAGCCGAGCCCCGCCCAGGCGGCCATCAGCGCCGCGTCGTCGGCGGCGGCGAGCGCCTCGACGCTCGGCCAGCGCGCGACGAATTCCAGGAAGCGCGGGCGCACGGTCGCGACCGTCGTCTGCTGGAGCATCACCTCGCTCAGCCACACGCGATAGGGGTCCGCTCGGCCGCCGCGCGCGCGCCAGGGCAGGTCGCGGGCGTGGACGTCGTACCAGGCGAGCAGGGCAGGGGCGATTTGGGCGGGATCAACGAGCTTGGCGGGCACGCCCCGGCTATGGCATGGACGCAGGCGTGAGCAAAAGCCCGCCCAATTTGAAGCCGATCGCCCCCGCCCGCGGCGGCCCCGCGCGCGCGCTCGCCGATCTGCTGCCGCAAGTGGGGGGCGCGGCGTTCCGCAAATTCGGCTTCGTGCAAAGCTCGGTCGTCAGCCGTTGGGGCGAGATCGTGGGCGCGCGCTTCGCCGCCGTCTCGGTTCCCGAATCGATCCGTTTCCCGCGCGGCTCGAAAGAGGGCGGCACGCTCCATCTGCTGGTGCGCGGGGCGCATGCGCCGATGATGCAGCATATCGTGCCCGAGATCATCGAGCGGGTGAACCGTTTCTTCGGCTATGCCGCCGTCGCCAAGGTGAGCATCCGCGGCGGCGAACTGCCGGCCAAGCGCGCGCCCGCGCCCGCGCCCGAACCAAAGCCGGTGCCGAGCGAATTGGGCGACAGTCTGCGCGCGATCGCCGACCCGGAGCTGCGGGCGGTGCTTTCGGCGCTTGCGGCGGGCGTCGCGACCAGCCAAGGCGCGCCCAAGGTGATGCGCGCGCGCGGGGAGTGGGACGAGAAGGAATGAAGCAGGTGATGATGGCGCTGGCGCTGCTCGCCGGCGGCGCGGCGCTCGCCGCGCCCGAGGCCAAGAAAACCAAGGCGGCGCCGATCAAGACCGCGACCCAGACCGCCGCCAAGACCGGGACGGGCGCGACCGCGCGCACGCCCGAGGGCTTTTTCGTGCGCGGCGCGCCGACCGCGAAGGTGAAGCTCGTCGAATATGCGAGCTTCACTTGCCCGCATTGCGCCGCCTTCGCGCGCGAATCGAAAGAGGAACTCACGCCGCTGATCTCCTCGGGCCGGGTGAGCCTGGAACTCCGCCCCGCCTTGCGCGACCAGCTCGACTTGAGCGCCGCGATCGTCGCGCGCTGCGTTGGCCCGCGCCGCTATTTCGACGCGGTCGAGGCGATTTTCGCCGAGCAGCCGCAATGGTTCGACAAGGGGCTAGCCTATGCGCAGGGCGAAGGCGCCAAGGCGCAGGGCGCGCTGGGCGAGCGGCTGCGCAAGCTCGCCGACGCCGCCGGGCTGAGCGCGATCGGCGCGCGTTATGGCGCGACGCCCGCCAAGCTCACCGCCTGTTTCGCCGATCGCGCGGCCAATCAGAAGCTCGCCGATCAAGCGCAGGCGGCGTGGCAGAAGATCTCGGGCACGCCGAGCTTCTTCGTGGGCGACGACAAGCTGAAGGCGGGGGATTGGGCGACGCTCGAACCGCTCATCAAGGCACGGCTGAAGGGGTAAGGAGGCATGATGCGTAAGCTTTTGGGGCTGGCCGGGGCGATGGCGCTCGCGGCGTGCGGGCAGCAGGGCACGACCGGCGAGGCCACGGCCGTCGCCGCCCCCGTCGCCGGCAAGGCGCCGCCCGCCGGCAAGGCCTGGAGCGACGTGGTGAGCGCGACGCCCGAGGGCGGCTATCGCATGGGCAATCCCGATGCGCCCTTGAAGCTGATCGAATATGGCTCGCGCGCCTGCCCCTATTGCGCGAAATTCGACGAAGAGGGCTTCCCCGCGCTCAAGGACGGGCTGATCAAAGCGGGCAAGCTTTCCTATGAATTCCGCGATTATCCGATCCATGGCGCGCTCGATCTGGCGCCGATCCTGCTCGGCCACTGCGTGGGCGCCGACGCCTTTTTCCCGATGCTCGACCAAATGATGCGCAACCAGCAGGAATTGCTCAAGAATGTCGAGCCGGTCGCGCGCCAGGCGCAAGGGCAGACGGGGCCGCAAGTCGCGCTGATCTTCGCGCAGGGGCTCGGCTATCTCGATTTCGTCAAGCAGCGCGGGCTTCCCGAGCCGCGCGCGCGCCAATGCCTCACCGATCCCAAGGCGATCCAGGCGGTCGCCGATCGCTATCAGGCGGCGAACCAGCAATATAATGTGGCCGGCACGCCGACTTTCATCCTGAACGGGCGCAAGCTCGACAATGTCGGCGATTGGGCGCAGCTACAGCCGGCGCTGAAGGCGGCAGGGGCCTAGGGCGGGATTAGCGCGGAAGGTTCAGCCGTTCGCGCTAAGCCGGTCGAAGCGCGCCATTGTGTTGCGACCGCCGAAAGGCGGAACGGCCCTTCGACAAGGTCAGAGCGAACGGTTCGGATTTCGCTCGATGCTTTAGGCGAACTTGTCCGCCCGCCGCCGGCCGACGAGCATCCCCGCCTCCAACCGGGCGCAGAGCGCGGCGTAATAATCGCGTAGGAACGCTTCGTCGTCGCCATCGTCGGGCAGCCCCGCCTTGGCGCGGATCGTCGCGGCGACCACGCTCATCGCCTGCGGCCGGCGCGCGCGCAGCACGTCTTCGAGCGTTTGCAGCTCATATTCGCCGTAGAGCGCAAGCGCCGCGTCCGAAAAACGCCGCGCGGGGGGCGCGAGCGCGAGATCGGCCGCGAGCGCGGTCTTCCCCGCCTCGATCACCCAAGTCCCCGCGAGCAGATCGCCGACGCGCAGCCGATCGCGGTTGAACAGCGGAAAGAACAGGAAAATCCCGCTCCACAACAGCGCGGCGATCGCGAAAGCGGCGTCGCCATTGCTCTGGAAGCTCTGGCCGAGCGCGAAGGAAAGCGGCACGAACAGCTCGACCTCGCGCATCGCGTTGCGCGCGATCACCGCGCCCCCGGTCAGGCGCGCCCCATCGCGCGCGACGACGCGCAGGCCGAGCGCGCGCTTGCCCGGCGTCGCGCCGCGCCCGCCCATTTCGAACAGGATGAACCAGCCGTTGCGCAGCACGAAGAACACGACCAGCCAGAGGATCGCGACCAGATTGCCGCTTTGCGGCCCCGTGGCCAACAGCGCGAGCAGCAGCGTCGCGCCGATCAACACCCCCAGGACGATCGCCGCGTCGATCATGAACGCGCCCGCGCGCGCGCTCGCGCTCGCCAGGCGCAAGCGCAGGTCGATGCCTTCGGGGGTGACGAAGGCGCGCCGGCTATCGGGCGCCGCGCTAGGCCGCGCCACGGCGACCCCCCCGCGGGAGATAGAAATAAGCGAGCCACAGGGTCAGCATCGCCAGCCCGATCAGCGCGCGCGCGGCGTCGCCCTGCACCGTCTGCCGGCCGATCCCCTCGAGCACGCCCGCGACCGCGAGCATCACCACCGTGCCCCCCATCGCCGTCGCCGCGAGCCGCCCCTGCGCGACCGCCGCCTCGATCCGCCCCTGGCGCCCGGGAAAAGCGATCGCGGTGCCGATCCTGAGGCCAGCGGCGGCGCTCAAGAAGATCGCGAAAATCTCGGTCGTGCCATGGATCGACAGCCAGGCGGCGAGATTGGGGCCGAGCCCGGCGGGCACGAACACCGCGAACAGCGCGCCCATCATCAAGCCATTGGTGATGAGCAGCATCACCGTCGGCACGCCGAAGGCGAAGCCCAAGGCGAAGCACAGGATCGAGACCTGGGCGTTGTGGGTGAACAGGAACGTCGCGAAAGTGGCGAGCGCACCCTCGGCGCCGCCGCGACCGGGCGGGTCGTACAGCGTCTCGCGCAGCACGGCGGCCGAGGCGCCAGGGACGCGTCCGCCCGCCAGATCAGGGTCGATGATCGCCCCGAACAGGCTCGGGTCCTGGCGGATCAGCACATAGCCGAGCACCGCGCTCACCGCGAAGAGCAGCGCGGAGACCAAGGTTTCGCGCCACAACGCCTTCACCGCGCCGGGCCAGCCGCGCGCGAAGAAATCGCGCAGCTGCGCGCCGGGCGAGGTCGGCACGCCGTAAAGCTGGAAATAGGCGCGGCGCGACAGCTGCTCCAAATAAGCGATCAGCGCGCGATCGAGCGAGGTTTCGCGCGCGACCGAGAGCGAGGACAAAGTCGCGCGGTAAAGCTGGGGGAGCGCGAGCAGATCATCGGGATCGAGGCTGCCGACCGCGCCTTTTTCGAGCCGCGCGACCAGGCGTTCGAGCCGTTCCCAATCACCCTGATGCGCGGCGCGAAAGCGCGTCGCATTGACCAGCACCGGCGGCGGCGCGCTCACAACCGCCCCCGCCGCTTGAGATCGGCATAAGCGGCGACCAGCCGCTCGCCGACACGGTCATGCTCGCTTTCGATCACTTGCACCCCCAGATGCTTGAGCCGCGTGATCACCAACTCGCGGTCGCGCAGCAAGCCACCAGCGGTCACCGCGCGGGTCACGTCGTCGGCGGTGTCTGGCGCGCTCGTGGCGATCGTCTCCAGCTCCTCGTCGCGCAGCACCACCACCATCAGCAAATGCGCCTCGACCAGCCGCGCGACCGCGCGCACCAGGAAATCGGCGGCGGCGAGATCGGTGAATTCGGTGAACAGCACGATGATCGAGCGCCGCGTGAGCCTTTTGGCGAGCGTGGTGAGCGCGAAAGTGTAATTGCTCTCCGCCCCGCTATAATCGATTTCGGCGGCGACGAGTTGGAGTTCGGCGAAGGCGCCGGGGCCGGCGACGAAGCCGCTCGTCAATCGCGGCGCCGCGTCGAACGCCTCGATCGCGACGCGGTCCCCCAATTTCAGCGCGACCCAGGCGGTGAGCAGGCTCGCCTGCACCGCGCGGTCGATGCGCGGCAGCCCGGCGACGGGCTCGCTCATCTGGCGGCCGGCGTCGATCAGGAACAGAATCTGGCTGTTGCGCTCGGCGCGATATTCCTTGGCGTGGAGTTTCACATGGCGCGCCGAATGTTTCCAATCGATCCGGCGGCGGTCCATGCCGGGGTGAAAATCGACGAGCGTATCGAATTCGCTGCCGTCGCCCCGATCGATCTGCGCGATCAGCCCCAGGAGCGCGTGGCGCTGGAAGATTTGCGCGGCCTGCAGCCTTACCCCTTCCAGATCGGGCAGCACGCGTGCCTTGGCCTCGGCGCGCAGCACGCGCTGGTGCCAGACGAGGCCGAGCGGCCCCCTCCAGCGCGCCCAGACGCGCGCGGCGACGAGCAGCCCGCGCCGCCGGGGCACCACGGGGATCGCGACGCGCACCGCCCCGGCTTCGAGCGGCACGCGCACGCGATTGTCCTCGGGAAATTCGGCGACGCCGCGCAGGCCGAGCGCGATCTCGGCGGCAGGCGCGAGCCCGCCGCGCAGCTTTAGCGTCACCCAGGCATCGCGCGCGACGCCCACCGGCAGGCATTCGGGCCAATCGAGCGCGAGGGTCGCGCGCGCGGCGCCCAGCAGCGCGTCGATCAGCACCAACAGCCCGACCGCGAGCGGCCAGAGCAAGGCGAGCGACCAGCGCGCGGGCGCGACCACGCTCAACAGCAGCGCCGCCGGCGCCCCCAGGCTCGCCGCCCAGATCGCCAAGCGGCTGGGGTAGATCAACGCGGCACCTCGATCTGGGCGATGATCGCCGCCACCGCTTCCTCGATCGAACGCCCGCCGATCTCGGCCGCCGGCGACAAGATCAGCCGGTGGCGCAGCAGCGCGGGGGCGAGCGCCTTCACATCGTCGGGGATCACGAAATCGCGCCCGTCGAGCGCGGCCCGGGCGCGCGCGGCGCCGGCGAGCATCGCCCCCGCGCGCGGGCTCGCGCCGCTTTCGATCTCGCCCGAGGCGCGCGTCGCGCGGATCAGTTGAGCGATATAATCGACGACTTCCTCGACCAGCCGGACGCGGGTGACGGTCGCGACCGCCGCCTCGATCGCGCCGGCCTCGGCGCAGCGCGCGACGCCCCAATCGGCCGGGTCCATCGCCGCCGGGCGCGCGCCGTGCGCGGCGATGATCCGCCGCTCTTCCTCGGCCGACGGATAATCGACGCGCTGTTTGAACAGGAAGCGATCGAGTTGCGCCTCGGGCAGGGGATAGACGCCTTGCTGCTCGATCGGGTTTTGCGTCGCCACCACCATGAAGCGCGCGCTGAGCGCCAGGCTTTCGCCGTCGATCGTCACC
>LWDI01000006.1 GCA_002083475.1 Proteobacteria bacterium SG_bin5 | reverse complement strand
CGACAAGCTGCCGGTGTCGCTCGGCGTGATCGGGCAGGGGACCAACGCCGTCGCGATCGCGCGCGCGCAGCAGCGCCGCTTCGTGCCGGGATCGCAATTGGTGATCACCGCCGAAGCGCCGG
Organism: Proteobacteria bacterium SG_bin5; assembly: GCA_002083475.1. Classification (GTDB taxonomy): domain Bacteria; phylum Pseudomonadota; class Alphaproteobacteria; order Sphingomonadales; family Sphingomonadaceae; genus Sphingomonas. Next base: position 24,993 of record LWDI01000006.1, on the reverse strand, counting down.
GCGGCTCGCCCGACGGCAAGCCGCACGGCCCGGCGGTCGCGGCGGGGGCGTTGACCAAGATTTAGCGCGGGCGGGCGCCACGGAGAGTTGCGTCCCGATCCAGGCGTCGTCCCCGCGCAGGCGGGGACCCATTCGGGCAGGCCCCCGCTCTTCGCCTGACATCCGCCATGGCGCGTGGTGCGCCAAGAGCGAGGCCAGCCCGAATGGATTCCCGCTTTCGCGGGAATGACGGCAGAGGCGAGGTGGGCTTCCGCTTTCGCCGGGGCGACGAGGAATTTGCTGGATAGGAACAAGCTGAAAACGTCGTCCCCGCGCAGGCGGGGACCCATTCGGGCAGGCCTCCGCTCTTCGTCCGACGTCCGCCATGGCGCGAGGGGAGCCAAGAGCGAGGCCAGCCCGAATGGATTCGCGCATTCGCGGGAATGACGCCCCCCCACCAAATCCCTTTGTTGCGCGGCCGCCCGCTGCTATCCCCCGGCGATGCCCCATCTCTATCTGGTCGACGGCTCCGGCTATATCTTCCGCGCCTATCACCGCTTGCCGCCGCTCACGAACAAACGTGGCGAGCCGGTCGGCGCCGTCTATGGCTATACCGCGATGCTGTGGAAGCTCGCCGACGAGCTCCACAAGGCCGAAGGGCCGACGCATATGGCGGTCGTGCTCGACAAGGGCAGCCAGTCGTTCCGCAACGATCTCTACGATCAATATAAGGCGCACCGGCCGCCGCCGCCCGAGGATCTGGTGCCGCAATTCCCGATGATCCGCGACGCGACCCGCGCTTTCTCGCTGCCGTGCATCGAGGAGGAGGGGCTGGAGGCCGACGACATCATCGCGAGCTACGCCAAGGCCGCGCTCGCGCAAGGCTGGGCGGTGACGATCGTCTCCAGCGACAAGGATCTGATGCAGCTGATCGAGCCCGGGCTCGACCTGTACGACACGATGAACAACCGCCGGCTGGGCGCCGAGGCGGTGGTCGAAAAATTCGGCGTCGGGCCGGACAAGCTCGGCGACGTGCTCGCGCTGATGGGCGACAGCGTCGACAATGTCCCCGGCGTCCCCGGTGTCGGGCCGAAGACCGCCGCCAAGCTGATCCTGGAACATGGCGATCTCGCAGCCGTGCTCGCCGCGGCGCCCGCGATGAAGCCGGGCAAGCTGCGCGACAATCTGATCGCCCATGCCGAGATGGCGCGGCTCAGCCGCGTGCTGGTGACGCTGAAATGCGACGCGCCGCTCGCCGAGCCGCTCGACGCGCTCGAACTCCAGGGCATCCCCGAGGCGCCGCTGCGCGCTTTCCTCGACCATCACGGCTTCAAATCGATGCTCGCGAAGCTCGGCGCGGTCGCCGATGCGCCGGTGAGCACGCCCGCGCCCGCGACCGCCGAGGACGATCCGCCGTGCGATCACGATGGCTATGAAACCGTCGTCACCGAAGCCGCGCTCGACGCTTGGATCGCCGCCGCGCGCGCGCAAGGGTTCGTCGCGGTCGATACCGAGACGACCGGCCTCAACGCCGCCCGCGCGGAACTCGTCGGGGTGAGCCTCGCGCTCGCGCCCAACAAGGCGTGCTATGTCCCCATCGCCCACGGCGCGAAGGACATGTTCGCCGAACGCTGGCCCCAGCTCGAGCGCGACCTGGTGCTCGCCAAGCTCGAGCCGCTGCTGGAGGACGAAAGCGTCCTGAAAATCGGCCATAACCTCAAATACGACATGGTGATCCTGGGCCGCTGCGGGATCGACGTGGCGCCGCATGACGATACGCTGCTGATGAGCTTCGCGCTCGACGCGGGGCTGCATGGGCACGGCATGGACGAGCTGGCGGCGACGCACCTCTCGCACCAATGCATCGCGTATAAGGACGTGGTCGGCACCGGCAAAAGCCAGCGCGGCTTCGGCGAGATCGATCTGAAAGCGGCGACGCGCTACGCCGCCGAGGACGCCGATGTGACGCTCAGGCTCTGGCGCCGCTTCAAGCCGCGCCTGCCCGCCGAAGGCGCGACCCGGGTTTACGAGATGGTCGATCGCCCGCTCGCCCCGGTGATCGCGCGGATGGAGCGCCACGGGATCAAGGTCGATGCCGAGCGGCTGGCGCAGCTGTCGGCCGAATTTTCAGGCCAGATCGCGGGGCTGGAGACCGAAATCCACGCGCTCGCCGGCGGCCCCTTCACCATCGGCAGCCCCAAGCAATTGGGCGACGTGCTGTTCGAGCGGATGGGGCTGAAGGGCGGGCGCAAGGGCAAATCGGGCGTTTATTCGACCGATGCGAGCGAGCTCGAACGCATCGTCGCCGCCAAGGGGGTGGGCGCCGAACTCGCCGCCAAGGTGCTCGATTGGCGCCAGCTGACCAAGCTCAAAAGCACTTATACCGATGCGCTCCAGGCCGAGATCAACCCCGAGACCGGGCGCGTCCACACCAGCTATAGCCTGACCGGCGCGCAGACCGGGCGGCTTTCGTCGAACGATCCCAATTTGCAGAACATCCCGATCCGCACCGAAATCGGCCGCCAGATTCGCGACGCTTTCGTCGCCGAGCCCGGCCAAGTGCTGCTCGCCGCCGATTATTCGCAGATCGAGCTGCGGCTCGCCGCGCACATGGCCGATGTGCCCGAACTGCGCGCCGCCTTCGAACAGGGGGCGGACATCCATGCGATGACCGCGCAGGAATTGTTCGGCGAGGTCAATCGCGACACGCGCGGGCGCGCGAAGACGATCAACTTCGCCATCCTCTACGGCATTTCGCGCTGGGGCCTGGCGGGCCGGCTCGACGTGACGCCCGACGAGGCGCAGGCGATGATCGACCGCTATTTCGAGCGTTTCCCCGGCATCAACCGCTATATCGCCGAGACGATCACGCGCGCCAAGGAAACCGGCTATACCGAGACGCTCTTCGGCCGGAAGACGCATTTCCCCAGGCTCAAATCGAAGAACCAGGCCGAGCGCCAGGGCTCCGAACGCGCGGCGATCAACGCGCCGATCCAGGGGACGAGCGCCGACATCATCAAGCGCGCGATGGTCCGCATGGGGCCGGCGCTCGCGGCCGAAGGGCTGCACGAGGTGAAGATGCTGCTCCAGGTGCATGACGAACTGGTGTTCGAACTGCCCGAGGCGCTGGTCGAGGCGGCGCGGCCCGTGATCGAACGCGTGATGGCGACCGCCGCCGAACCGGCGGTGACGCTGTCGGTGCCCTTGGGCGTCGAGATCGGCGTGGGGGCAAGCTGGGGCGCGGCGCATTGAGCGCGGTGGGGGCGGCGCCCACGGACGATATCGCCACGCTCGCCAAGGGCGGGCGGACCAATGTGCTCGGCTTCATCCTGCGGCTCTTGGCGCGCGTGCCGTTCCTGTTCGTGGCCGGCCGGCTTTATGGAGCGGACACCGTCGGGCGGTTCGCGCTCGCGGTGGTGGTGGTCGAACTCGCCGCCTTGCTCGCGACGCTCGGCATGAAGCGCGGGCTGGCCCAGGCGCTGAGCGATACCGATCGCCCGCACGCCCATGTCGCTTGGGACGCGCTGGCGGTCGCTTTGCTCGCCTCGCTCGCGGCGAGCGCGTTGCTCTTCGCTTTCCCGCATATCATGTATCCCAGCGCCCCGCCGCAGGGCCTGGCGCGCTTCCTGCCGGGAATCGTCTTCGCGATCGCCTGGTCCGACGTGAGTCTGGCGGCGCTCGCCTATCGGCGGAATTTGCGCGCGACCGTCACCGCGCGCGCGATCATCGAGCCCTGGACGATCTCGATCGCCGCCGTGCTGCTCTGGCCGGTCGCGCCGCGCGACGGGCTCGAGATCAGCTATATGCTCTCGATGCTCGCCGCGGTCGCCGCCTCGCTGGTGCCGTTCGTTAGGAGCTATGGCCTGCCGCGCGGCTGGACGCCCCGGCTCGCGACGATCACCGCGCTCGCCTGGCGCAACATGCCGCTCGCCGGCGCCGACGCGATCGAATGGGCGACGCGCAACGTCGATCGCTTCATCCTGGGGCAGTTGTTCGCGCCCTCGATCGTCGGCGTCTATTATGTCGCGCAACAGATCGCCTCGCTCCCCGGGCGGTTGAAGACGAGCTTCGATCCGATTCTGGGGCCAGTCATCACCCAAAGCCTGGCGGTGGGGGACAAGGCGGCGGTCGCCGCGCAGGTGCGGCAAGTGGGGTTCTGGATCATGGCGGCGCAGGGGTGCCTCGCGCTGATGGGCTGTATTCCGGGCGAAGCGGTGATGGGGACGGTGGGCCCGCAATTCGTCTCGGGCACCGCCGCGCTCGCGTTTCTGCTGATCGCCGAGGTGCTCGCGGCGACCGCGTCGGTGAGCGAATCGGCGCTCGTCTATATCGCGCGGCACCGCAATTTGCTGATTTCGGCATCGATGCTGGGGGTGCAGATCGGCTTGAGCTTCGTGCTCGTCTATCTGATGCGCGCCTGGGATTGGCCGCCCAATTATCAGGCGGCGGGGCCGGCGCTGGCGCTGATGCTGTCGTTGGCGCTCACCTCGTTCATCAAGTCGAATCTACTCGCGCATCTGCTGGGGGCGCGGGTGTCCGGGTGGCGCTGGCAATTGGCGGGGGCGGCGCTGGTCGCGATTCTGGTGGGGACGGCCTTCACCTCGCTGCCGCACCGGTTCGAATGGGCGGAACTGGTGTTCGGCCTGCCGGCGATCGCGGCGAGCTATTTGTTCGTCATCTGGCGCTTCGCTTTCGGCCCGGCGGATCGGGCGCTGTTCAAGCGGATGCCGGGGGGGCGATAGTTTTTGGTTCGCGCGGAGACGCGGAGACGCGGAGTAGAACGAGGCGCGCACTAAACAGGCCGTCGCCCCGGCGAAAGCCGGGGCCTTGATGAACCAAAGCGCTCCGATTGCCCGAGGCCCTGGCTTTCGCCAGGGCGACGCCTTGGTTGCAAACCCTCCGCGCCTCCGCGCAAAATAAAAAAACCTCCGCGTCTCCGCGCGAACCAAAAAAACCTAAGGCAGCAGCACCGTATCCGCCGCGTCGGGCAGCGTTTCCGGATAGTCGAGCGTATAATGTAGCCCCCGGCTCTCCTTCCGCGCCAAAGCGCAGCGCACGATCAGATCGGCGCATTGCAGCAAGTTGCGCAGCTCGATCAAATCGGGCGTCACGCGGAAATGGCCGTAATAATCGTCGACTTCCTCGCTCAGCAGCTTGATCCGGTGCGCCGCGCGTTCCAGCCGCTTGGTGGTGCGCACGATGCCGACGTAATTCCACATGAACCGCCGGATCTCGGTCCAATTCTGCTTGATGACGACTTCCTCGTCCGAATCGGTCACCCGGCTCTCGTCCCAGGGGCGGATCGGCGGCGGCGGCGCAAGATCGCCCCAATGCGCGGCGATGTGCCGCGCGGCCGCCTCGCCGAAAACGAAACACTCCAGCAGCGAATTGCTCGCCAGGCGGTTGGCGCCGTGCAGCCCCGAATCGCTGCATTCGCCCGCCGCATAAAGCCCGGGCAGATCGGTGCGCCCGTCGCGATCGACGATGATCCCGCCGCAGGTATAATGTTGCGCGGGCACCACCGGGATCGGCTCGCGCGTCATGTCGATGCCGAGCCCCAGCAGCTTTTCGTAAATCGTCGGGAAATGGCCGCGGACGAAGTCGGCGCCCTTATGGCTGATGTCGAGATGGACGTAATCGAGCCCGAGCCGCTTGATCTCATGGTCGATCGCGCGCGCCACCACGTCGCGCGGGGCGAGTTCGGCGCGGGGGTCGAAATCGGGCATGAAGCGGTGGCCGTTGGTCGGCAGCTTCAACTGCCCGCCCTCGCCGCGCACCGCCTCGGTCACCAGGAAATTTTTGACGTCGAGATTATAGAGGCAGGTCGGGTGGAATTGCATGAATTCCATATTCGCGATCCGGCACCCCGCGCGCCACGCCATCGCGATTCCGTCGCCGGTCGCGCCGCGCGGGGCGGTCGAGAAGAGATAAGTCCGCCCCGCGCCGCCCGTCGCCAGGATCGTCGCGCGCGCGGTGAACAGCTCGACCCGGCAGGTCTCGCGGTTGACGGCATAGACCCCCCAGACATGGCCCGCGCCCGAATAGCGCGCCTCGTGGCGGCTGGTCGCGAGATCGATCGCGACGCGGTTGGGGACGAGGGTGATATTGGGGTGCGCCTCCGCCGCGCGCTGGAGGGCGACCTGCACCGCATAGCCGGTCGCGTCGTTCACATGGACGATGCGGCGGTGCGAATGCCCGCCCTCGCGCGTCAGATGGAGCGTGTTGCCATCCTGATTGAACGGCACGCCCAATTCGACGAGCCGGGCGATCGCGCGCGGCGCCTGGCCGACCACGAATTCCACCGTGTCGCGGTGGTTGAGCCCCGCGCCCGCGACCATCGTATCCTCGACATGGCTGTCGAAGGTATCGCCGGGCTCGAGCACGGCGGCGATCCCGCCTTGCGCCCAAGCGGTCGAGCCATCGTCGATCCGGCTTTTGGCGAGCACGGTCACCTTGAAGCGATCGGCGAGGTTGAGCGCGGCGCTGAGCCCGGCGGCGCCCGAGCCGATGATCAGGATGTCGGGGGTGTGGGGGTCAGCCATTCGCCGCTCGCGTAAGACTCAAAAACACGTCCTCTAAGTCCGCCTCGCGCGTGCTCACGTCGACGATGCCTAGCCCCGCGCGCTGCACCGCCGCCAGCACTTGCCCCGCGTTCACCCGGTCCTTGCGATAAGTGATGTCGAGCAGCCGCTCGCCCTTCAGTTCGATCTTCTCGAACGCCGGGTCCTCGGGCGGCGCTTCGATGTCCCGGTCGACGGTCACCGCGACCATTTTCTCGTGCGCCATGCCGACCAAAGCGCGCGTCGGTTCGTTGGCGATCAACCGGCCGTGGTTGATGATCGCGATCCGCTCGCACAATTCCTCGGCTTCTTCGAGATAGTGCGTGGTCAGCACCACCGTCACTCCGCGGCGATTGAGCTCGCGGACATATTCCCAGAGCTGTTGGCGCAGCTGAATGTCGACGCCCGCGGTCGGCTCGTCGAGCACCAGCACGGGCGGCGCATGGACCATTGCTTTGGCCACCATCAGCCGCCGCTTCATCCCGCCCGAGAGCGTGCGCGAATAGGCGCGCGCCTTGTCCTCCAGATGCACCGCGCGCAGCAGCTCCATCGTCCGCCGCGCGCCCTTGGGCACGCCGTAGAGTCCGGCCTGGATCTCCAGCGTCTCGAAGGGGGTGAAGAAGGGATCGAAAATGATCTCCTGATTGACGATCCCGATCGAGGCCTTGGCGTTCCTGGGGTGCGCGTCGATATCGAAACCCCAGATCGAGGCGCTGCCGCTGCTTTTGTTGACCAGCCCGGCGAGGATGTTGATCAGCGTCGATTTGCCGGCGCCATTGGGGCCGAGCAGGCCATAGATCATGCCGCGCGGCACGTCGAAGCTCACCCCGTCGAGCGCGCGCTTGCCTCCCGCATAGGTTTTAGAGAGGTTCTGGATCGAAATCGCCGCGTCGCTCATGGCGGCAGGGCATAAGCGGCGGCCCGCCCCAAGGCAATTGCGGGCGCGCCGGGCGCTTGCTATCGCGCGCGGCATGACTCCGCCCCCGCCCCAGATCACGCGCGTCTCCACCCCCCGCGTCAGCTGCGACGGCGCGCATGACGGCATCCCGACCGCGCTCGGCCATCCGCGCGTGTTCCTGCAGATCGACGAGCATGGCTATGTCGATTGCGGCTATTGCGACCGGCGCTTCGTGCTGATCGGCGGCCCGGCCGACGTGCCCGGCGGCGCGACCGGCGACGACATCGCCGCCGCCGCGAGCCGGTGAGGCGGCGGCGCGCCTTCTATTGGACGAACCTGCTCGTGACGTCCGGCCTAGCCGCAGTGATCACCGCAACCTCCGGCTATATCGTCGAGACGCTACGTCGGATTGCCGACGAGCGCGGCAAGCAATGCGAGTTGGCCGCCGCCTTCTTGCAGGACGAGACGCTCAATCCTTATCTTGATAAGGTAACCGTCGGCAAGCTGGTCCGCGACGCGAATATGCGGCTACAGCGCTGCTTGAGGAACGGGTGATGCTGACCTTTTGGGTTGTGGTGATGATGATCGGCACCGCGATGGTCTCGGTCGGGCTGACCATCAAAGTGATGGAAGCGCGCTACCTGCGCGATTCGGAAACCGACCGCTAGCCAAGCGGCGCGAAGCCCCTAAGTTAGGGGCATGACTCTTGACCCCCGCGCGTTCCTCTACGCCAGCCTCGATCCCCAAGAAGCCCAACGCCTCACCGCCGCCGCCCTCGCGCGCGCCGACGATGGCGAGCTTTACCTGCAATATCGCAAGTCCGAGGCGTTCGGCTTCGACGACGGCCGGCTGAAGACCGCGAGCTATGACACCCACGCCGGCTTCGGTCTGCGCGCGGTGGCGGGCGAGACCACGGCCTTCGCGCATTCGAGCGAGATCACGCCCGCCGCGATCGCCCGCGCGGCCGAGACCATGGCGCTGATCGACCCGCGCGCGGGGGCGACCGCGCCGCCGCCCCCGCCGCGCACCAACCGCCACCTCTACACTGGCGACGATCCGCTCGACCTGATGCCCTTCGCCGACAAGGTCAATCTCTGCCAGACGATCGACGCGGCCGCCCGCGCCCGCGACCCCCGTGTCGCCCAAGTCTCGGTGTCGCTGTCGGGATCGTGGAACGTGGTCGAGATCGTGCGCGCCGATGGCTTCGTCGCGACCGACATCCGCCCGCTGGTGCGGCTGAACGTTTCGATCGTGGTCGAACGAAATGGCCGGCGCGAGACCGGCAGCTTCGGCATCGGCGGGCGCTATCTCTATGATCGCGTCACCGGGCCGGAAGTGTGGAACCGCGCGATCGATCAAGCCCTCGCCCAGGCGCTGGTCAACCTCGAATCGGTCGCGGCGCCGGCGGGCGAGATGACGGTGCTGCTCGGCCCCGGCTGGCCGGGCATCCTGCTCCACGAAGCGATCGGCCACGGGCTGGAAGGCGATTTCAACCGCAAGGGCACCAGCGCTTTTTCGGGCCGCATCGGCGAGCGGGTCGCGGCGCCCGGGGTGACGGTGGTCGACGATGGGTCGCTGAACGACCGTCGCGGCTCGCTCTCGATCGATGACGAGGGCACGCCGACCCAGGAAAACGTGCTCATCGAGGACGGAATTTTGGTCGGCTATATGCAGGATCGGCTCAACGCCCGGCTGATGGGCGTCGCGCCCACCGGCAATGGCCGGCGCGAAAGCTTCGCCCACGCGCCGATGCCGCGCATGACCAACACGTTCATGCGGGCTGGCCGCGACGATCCGGCCGAACTGCTCGCGCGGATGAAGAACGGCATTTTCGCGAAAAGCTTCGGCGGCGGGCAGGTCGATATCGTCTCGGGCAAATTCGTCTTTTCGTGCACCGAGGCTTATCGGGTGGAAAACGGCCGCCTGGGCGCGCCGATCAAGGGCGCGACGCTGATCGGCGACGGGCCGAGCGCGCTGACGCGGGTGACTGGCATCGGCGACGATTTCGCGCTCGACGAAGGCGTTGGCATGTGCGGCAAGGGTGGGCAGAGCGTGCCGGCGGGCGTGGGCCAGCCGACGTTGCTGGTCGAAGGGCTGACGGTCGGCGGGACGGCGGTCTAGCGATCCGCCCGGTCGCCGACGCGCGGCTCTTGATCGATGATTTATCCCGATTTCTGAGTTGGCAGGTGATTCCGCCCGCCTGGAAATCGCGCTAAAACAGCCGGTGCTTCTCCAGCGGCAGCCCATGTTCTTCGACCCATGCGTTGATCGACTTGATCGCATCCGCGTTCGCCTCTTGCCAGCGACGGCGGACCTCGGCGCGGAGCGCTTCCTCGCAAATGGCCGCGATATCGACCCCGAGTTCGTTCGCCATATCGATCGTCACCCGTTTGGCCTCGAAGGTTACGATCTGGCGAGGCGGGTTTGCGATCGACATGGAGGAAGCATAAGCTCGCGCAAGACGCCTGCCAAGCGAGACCGACATGTCCGAGTTCTTCGACGCGCTCACCGACGAACACATCGCCTTCATCGCGCGCCAGCCCCTGTTCTTCGTCGCGACCGCGGCCGCCGGGGGGCGGATCAACCTGTCGCCCAAAGGGTATGACGTGTTGCGCGTGCTCGCGCCCGATCGGATCGCTTATCTCGATCTCGGCGGATCGGGCAATGAGACGCAGGCGCATCTCGCCGCCGATGGCCGTATCACGCTCATGTTCTGCGCGTTCGATTCACCCGCTTTGATCCTGCGCGTCTATGGTCGCGGCGGTTTCGTCGTCGCGGGTACGCCCGGCTATGCGGCGATGGCGGCGCATTTTCCCAAATTGCCGGGCGCGCGGCAGATATTCGAGATCGCGATCGAAAGCGTGCAGACCAGCTGCGGCTGGGGCGTGCCCAAGATGACGCTCGATCAGCCGCGCGAGACCCTGGTCAAATATCACCGCCAGGCGAACCCCGAGGAGCGGCTCGCGCGGATCGCCGGGCGCACGCGCTCGATCGACGGGCTGCCGGTCGAGGTCCAGACGCTGATCCCGGCGTTCGACCAATGAGCCTCGTCGAGCTCGGCCGCTATGGCAAGATCGAGGCCGATATCATCGTCGGCGCGCTCGAGGCCGCCGGCATTCCGGCGGTGGCCTTCGACGGCGGCGCCTCGCTCGCCGATGGCAGCCAGTTCCTCATCCCTGTGCGGGTAATGGTCGATGCCGATGATTTCGCCGAGGCGCGCGCGCTGATCGAGGCGGCTGCCTAAATTTCGAGCAGCTCTTCGCAACTGCACAAAAAACTTGCGGTCGGCGTAACGATCTATCCCGTTCAGCGCGGGAATTAACGCTTCGTTACGTTTGGCACGCTGCTTGCGTCGTTCGGTCGCAGGGGGACCGTGGCGAATGAAGTTGATCATCGCGATCATCAAACCCTTCAAGCTCGACGAGGTGCGCGAGGCGCTCAACCTGCTTGGCGTTTCGGGCATGACGGTGAGTGAAGTGCGCGGCTTCGGCCGGCAAAAGGGCCATATCGAGGTCTATCGCGGCGCCGAATATGAAACCTCGATGGTGCCCAAGGTGCAGATCGAACTCGCCTGTGCCGATGATCTCGCGCCGCGCGTGGTCGAGACGATCCAGGCGGCCGCCCAAACCGGGCAAATCGGCGACGGCAAGATTTTCGTCCTGCCGGTCGAGTCCGCCGTTCGCATCCGCACCGGCGAACAAGACGAACTCGCGCTGTGACAAGGGGGGAAAGCTTGCGCATCCTGATAACTTCGTTCGCCGCGCTGGCGCTCGCCGAGCCGGCCCTCGCCGCGCCCGCGCTGATCAAGGCGCCCGATGCGGCCCAGGCCGCCGCGATGATCAACAAGGGCGACACCGCCTGGATGCTCGTGTCATCGGCGCTGGTACTGATGATGTCGGTGCCGGGGCTCGCGCTGTTCTATGGCGGGCTGGTGCGCACCAAGAACATGCTCAGCGTGCTGATGCAGGTGTTCATGATCGTCAGCATCGCGGCGCTGGTGTGGGTGAGCTGGGGCTATTCGCTGGCCTTTACCGGTGGCTCTCCCTTCATCGGCGGGTTGAGCAAGGCGCTGCTGATCGGCGTTACCGCCGCCAGCCCCGCCGCGACCTTCTCGAACAACGTCTATATTCCCGAACTCGCTTATTGCGCGTTCCAGATGACCTTCGCCTGCATCACCCCGGCGCTGATCGTGGGGGCCTTCGCCGAGCGGGTGAAATTCACGCCGCTGATGATCTTCGTCGTCGCCTGGCTGACGCTCGTTTACTTTCCGATCGCGCATATGGCCTGGTATTGGGCGGGGCCGGATTATTTACCGAACGCGCCGACCGACGGCGGCTATTTGTTCAACCTGGGCGCGCTCGATTTCGCCGGCGGCACGGTGGTGCACATCAACGCCGGGATCGCGGGGCTGGTCGGCTGCCTGATCATCGGCCCCCGGCGCGGCTTTCTGAAGGAAGCGATGCCGCCCCATTCGCTGACCATGACGATGATCGGCGCGTCTTTGCTGTGGGTCGGCTGGTTCGGCTTCAACGCGGGGTCGAACTTGGAGGCGAATGGGGTGACCGCGCTCGCGTTCATGAACACCTTCGTCGCGACGGCGGCGGCGGCGGTCAGCTGGGCGCTGTGCGACCAAGTGATGCACGGCAAGCCCTCGCTGCTGGGCGCGGTGACCGGGGCGGTGGCCGGGCTGGTCGCGATCACCCCGGCGAGCGGCTTCGCCGCGCCGATGACGTCGGTGGTGCTCGGGCTGATCGTTTCGCCGATCTGCTTCATGTTCGTCAGCCGGGTGAAGAACGCGCTGAAATATGACGATTCGCTCGATGTGTTCGGGGTGCATTGCATCGGCGGGATCGTCGGCGCGCTGGCGACGGCGGTGTGCGCTGATCCCAAGCTCGGCGGGCAGGGCTATTTCGATTACACCCAATTTCCCGCCGTCGCGGTGACGCCCGAGGCTTATTCGATCGGCGCGCAGCTGGTGAAACAGGCGACGGCGGTGGGCATCACGCTCGCCTGGTCGGGGCTGATCTCGGCGGTGCTGTTCTTCGCTTTGAGGGCGACCTTGGGGCTGCGGCCGAGCGCCGATGTCGAGGCCGAGGGGCTCGACATCAACGAGCATGGCGAGCGGGCGTATAATTATTGATTTCCCCGGGGGCGGGTGCCCCCCGGACACGATGTTCCTCCTGCGGACGACCTGGGCCGGTGCAGCGATGTGCCGGCCTATTTTTGGCGGGCGCTGTTGGGGAGAGGTGGTTGGTTCGCGCAGAGGCGCGGAGGACGCGAAGGGAGGGGCGCGGAGAGCGACCCGCGCTGACGCGACGTGGGTGCGATCCAATCGATAAAGAAGGCGCTGCGCGCCGCCCTACGCTCGGCGTCCTCTCTGCGATCTCCGCGCCTCTGCGCGAACCCCATAGCTGCGTGAACCATAGCGAAAGCCGGCCCTGGTGTATACCGAGGACGCCCATTGAAAGGCGTGCGCTCCTGAACGGGGAGGCCCCGGCTTGCGCCGGGGCGACGCGTTCGGAGAACGGCGCCGCTACAACTCCGCCGCCACGAACTCGGCCGCGCGTTCGCCGATCATGATCGAGGGGGCGTTGGTGTTGCCCGAGACGAGCTTGGGCATGATCGACGCGTCCGCCACATAAAGCCCCTCGACCCCGCGCACGCGCAGCTTCGGATCGCACACCGCCTGATCGTCCGATCCCATCCGCGCGGTGCCGACCGGGTGATAGATGGTGTCCGATCGCGCGCGGATCAGCGCTTCGATCGCGGCGTCGTCGTTCAGATCGACCGGGTTGCGATCGCGCCCCTGATAATCGCTCATCGGCGGCGTTTCGAGGATGCGGTACATCGCGCGCACCCCCTTTTTCATCAGCGACAAGTCGCGCGGATCGCTCAAGAAGCGCGGGTCGATCAGCGGCATCGCGCGCGGGTCCGACGAGGCGAGCGTCACCCGCCCCTTGCTCTCGGGCCGCAGCACGCAGACATGCCCCGAATAGCCATGCGCGCGCACTTTCACCCGGCCGTGATCCTCGAGCGCGGCGATCACGAAATGGAGCTGGACATCGGGGCAGGGGGCGTCGGGCTCGATCTTCAGAAAGGCGCCGCTTTCGGCATAGGGCGTCGTCATCGGCCCCTCGCGGCGCCGGAACCATTGCACCATCGCCTTCAGCGCGTTGAGCGAGCCGCCGAGGTTCGATCCCAGGAAGCGCGTGTCGGCGCATTCATAAGCGGCGACATAATCGAGATGGTCTTGCAGATTTTCGCCCACCGCCGGACGATCGAGCCGCACCGCGATGCCATGATCGGCGAGGTGGCGCGCCGGGCCGATGCCCGAGAGCATCAGCAATTGCGGCGTGCCGAACACGCCGGCGCTCAGCACCACCGCGCGGGCGCGCGCCTCGTGCCGCTCGCCGCCGCGCAAGTAAGACACGCCGACCGCGCGGCCATCCTCGAACAAGAGCTTCTCGGCGGTGACGCCGGTGATGACGCGCAGCTTCGGGTCGCCGCGCTTGGGCTCCAGATAAGCGCGCGCCGCGCTCCAGCGCTCGCCGCCCTTTTGGGTGACTTGGTAAAGGCCGATGCCTTCCTGCCGTGCGCCGTTGAAATCGTCGTTGCGCGGGATTTGCAGCGACGCGCCCGCCTCGACGAAGGCGAGCGAGCCGGGATTGGGATGGCGTTGGTCGCTCACCCACAAGGGGCCGTCGTCGCCGTGAAAATCGTCGCCGCCGCGCACGTTATGCTCGGCGCGTTTGAAATAGGGGAGCACCTCGGCATAGGACCAGCCGGCGCAGCCCATCGCCGCCCAATTGTCATAATCCCAGGCGTTGCCGCGAATATAGATCATCGCGTTGATCGCCGAGGAGCCGCCCAGCCCCCGCCCGCGCGGCTGATAGCCGCGCCGGCCGTTCAGCCCGGCTTGCGGCACCGTTTCATAGCGCCAATTGGTCGCGTTGGTCTGGAGCGCGAGCGCGCCGGGCATTTTGGTGCGCCAGCCATTATTGCGCCCGCCCGCCTCGATCAGACAGACCCGGTAGCCGCGCTCGACGAGTCGCCCGGCAACGGCGCTCCCCCCCGATCCGCCGCCGATGACGATGACGTCCGCCTGTTCCACGCGCCCTCTCCCTTTTGGGTCTCCGCCCAGCGTTGTTTGATCAATTCGGATGTTTCGCGGCTGCCGTCATGGCTCCACCCCGGCGGCATCAGCAGATAGCCGAGCTTGTTGCGCCAGCCCGGCGCGCGCCACAAATCCTCGGCGATCCCTACCCATTCATGGAACGCCGCCCAGAGCAGGTTGAAGCTGCCGAGCTGCTTGACGATGCCGTAGCGGATCACCTCGTCATCGCGCTCGCGCTCGAAGGTGCCGAACAGCTTGTCCCAGACGATGAACACGCCCGCGTAATTCTTGTCGAGATAGCGCGGGTTGGTCGCGTGGTGGACGCGGTGGTGGCTGGGGGTGTTCATCACGGCCTCGAACCACGCCGGCATCCGCCCCACCGCCTCGGTATGGATCCAGAATTGATAGACGAGGTTTAGCCCTGCCACGAAGAACACCATCGCCGGCGGGAAGCCGATCAGGAACAGGGGCAGGCGGAAGATGAAGCCTAGGCTGAAAAAGCCCGTCCAGGTCTGCCGCAGCGCGGTCGACAGATTATAATGTTGCGAGCTGTGGTGGATGACATGGCTCGCCCAGAACCAGCGCACGCGGTGCGCCGAGCGGTGGAAGACGTAATAAGCCAAGTCGTCGAGCACGAAGGCGATGACGAACCAATACCAGGCCCAGCCGATCTCGAAGAGGCGAAATTGGTGGACCCAGCTCGCCAGGGCGAACACCAGCCCGCCCGAAAGCAATCCGGCGATCGTGCTCCCCAGCCCCAACGCGAGCGAGGTCAAGGTGTCGCGCGGCTCATAGCGCCGCCGGTGGCGCGCGCGCGCGACGAGCATCTCCGCCAGGATCAGCAGGACGAAGCCGGGAATCGCATAATCGACCGGGTTGGGGAGCGCCATCAGCGTTACTTACACGCCTGTCAGCGCCGGACCAAGACCGAGCCGAAGCGCGCGTCGCCCGGGTCGACGCGCCACCCTTCTGGCGTCTCGGCGAGTTGCGCGGCGCCCACCCGGCGCCCGGCGAGATGCGCGCCGTGGCGTTTGAGCACGACGAAGCTGCCGTCGGCGCCCGCGACCAGCGCCGAGGCGCCATCGCTCGAGAGCGTCGCGCGGGTGGCGCGAAAGCCCGTGAAACTCGCCTCGGCCTCGGCGATCGCCGCCGCCTCGCTATCGATGCCGCCGCCGCCCAGCCCCAGCCAGCGCGCGAGCCCGGCGAGCGCCAGGATCGCGACCAGCGAGCCGAGCAGCTGCGCGATCACGGCCGCAGCGTCTGCAGCAGGCCGTGGATCGGCGACAGATCATAGCCCGCCGCCGCCGCCACCCGCGCGAGGTCGTCGGGATCGTCCCCCCGCGCCGCGCGGGTGAGCGCCCAGAGGAACGCGCTGCGCGTCCCCGATCGGCAAAAGGCGAGCACCGGCGCTTGCCGGTCGAGCACTTGGCCGAGCGCCTCGATCTGCGCGTGCGAAAAACCGGCGTGGGTGACGGGGATATCGACGAACGCGAGCCCCGCCGCCTCCGCCGCCGCGCGGAGATCGGCATTGGCGGGCTGGCCCCATTCCTCGCCATCGGGGCGGTTGCAGACGATGATCTTCACGCCTTGCGCGGCGAGGGCGGGCATGTCCTCGGGCGCGATCTGCGGCGCGACGGCGAAATCGGGGGCGAGTGGGGTCATGGGGCAAGGCTAGCGGCTGTGGGGGATGGGATAAAGATGTGGTTTCGGAGCAACTAGCCCCTCCCCTTCAGGGTAGGGGCTCAATCGAGCGCATTCTCCCGAATCACCGCCAGAAACGCCTCGCCATAAGCCTCCATCTTGCGCGCGCCGATGCCGCTGATCTGGGCGAGCGCGGCGCGGCTTTGGGGTTTGAGCGCGGCCATGTCGCGCAGCACCGAATCGTGGAAGATCACATAGGGCGGCACCCCCGCCGCGCTCGCCAGCTCGCGGCGCTTGGCGCGAAGCGCCTCGAACAACGGATCGTCGGGCGTGGCTTCGGCCTGGCGGCGCTCGCGGCGCTTGGGGGGCGGAGGGGCGACGATCGCGACCGGCTCCTCGCCGCGCAACACCGCGCGCGCGCTGCCCGTGAGTTGCAGCCCGCCATGCTCATTGGCGGTGAGCACCCCGCGCGCCTGCAGCGCGCGCGCGAGCGGGCGGAGCAATTTCGCCTCCTCGCCCTGGACGATGCCGAACACCGACAGCCCATCATGGCCGAGCTTTTCGATCCGCTCGTCGCGCGCGCCGGTGAGCACTTTTTCCAAATGCCCGACGCCGAAGCTCTGCCCCGTGCGATAGACCGCGCTCAGGAATTTGCGCGCGAGTTCGGTCGCGTCGAGCACGGCCGGGCGCGCCAGACAATTGTCGCAATTGCCGCAGAAATCGGCGGGGCTCTCGCCGAAATGCCTGAGCAGCACCGCGCGCCGGCACCCCGGGGTCTCGACCAGCGCCTGCATCGCCTGGAGCTGGGCGCGCACCGTTTTCTGCCGCTCGGGCTCGGCCTCGCTCACGCGGCGCCAGCCTTGCGCGAAATCCTCCGCGCCCCAGAAGAGATGCGCGACGCTCGGGTCGCCGTCGCGCCCGGCGCGGCCGGTTTCCTGATAATAGGCCTCGATCGATTTGGGCAAAGCCGCGTGCGCGACGAAGCGGACGTCGGGCTTGTCGATCCCCATGCCGAAGGCGATCGTGGCGCATATCACCATATCCTCGCTGGCGACGAAATCGGCCTGGGCGCGCGCGCGGATCGCTGGGTCGAGCCCGGCATGATAAGCGCGCGTCGGCCGCCCGGTGCGCACCAATTGCTCGGCGAGCCGCTCGGTCGCGGCGCGGGTGGGGGCATAGACGATGCCGGGGCCGGGGTTCGCGCGCACCAGCTCGGCGAGCTGGCGGCCGAGCGTTTCGCGCGGCGAGATGGCGTAGCGGATATTGGGCCGATCGAACCCCGCGACGATCAGCCCGTCGCGCGGGATGCCGAGCTGCTCCAATATGTCCGCGCGGGTATGCGCGTCGGCGGTCGCGGTCAGCGCCAAGCGCGGCACATCGGGGAAACGATCGAGCAGCGGCTTCAGAAGCCGGTAATCGGGGCGGAAATCATGCCCCCATTCGCTCACGCAATGCGCCTCGTCGATCGCGAACAAGGCGAGGCGGCTTTGCCCCAGCAGCGCGCGAAACCCCTCGCTTGAGGCGCGCTCGGGCGCGACATAGAGCAGATCGAGCGCGCCGCCGCGGAAGCGCGCGACGGTCTCGGCCTGGTTGGTGTCGACCGAGGTGAGGGTGGCGGCCTTGAGCCCGATCGCCTCGGCCGAGCGCAATTGATCGTGCATCAGCGCGATCAGCGGCGACACGACGACGCACGTCCCCGGCAGCGCCACCGCCGGCAGCTGATAGCAAAGCGACTTGCCCGCCCCGGTCGGCATCACCGCGAGCGTCCCCGCGCCCGCGAGCACCCGGTCGATCACCTGGCGCTGCACCCCGCGAAAATCGGGAAAGCCGAAGGTCTGGCGCAGGATGGGCAGCGGATCGATCACCTCCGAGCGCCTAGCGCCAGCCGGGGGGCGGTGTCGAGCGTGCGTCCCCGGCACGATTTGGCGCCGAAACCACCAGCACGGCGCTTGCCTTTTGCCGCAGGATGAGGGCGTGATGCGGCAAAGGGGCAAAGCGATGCGGGGCAAAGCGATGCGATCGCGCGTGATTCTGGCGGGACTGATGGCGCCGATGCTGATCGCGGGCGCGGGCGACCCCGTCTTCGTCGTGCGCGGCGATGGCGTCGTGCCGGCGAAGCTCGGCGGCCAGCCGGGCAAGCTGTTGCTCAGCCCCTGGGCGCCCGCCGCGCCCACGCTCAACCCCGGTTATCGCACCCGCATCGGGCTCCATGCCGGGCTGTTCGGCTTCAGCGTGAAAGTGGGGCCGGTGAAAGTGCGCGGCGATACCTCGGTCACGCGGCTCGACTATCAAGGGATGAGCTATCGCCGCCGCGTCGTGTGGTTCGAGCGCGATTATGCCCAGGGCGCCGATGCGGCGGTGGGTCCGGGCGGCATCCCGGCGCGGGTCGTGCGCTTCGAGCTGCGCGCGCCGAGCGGCGGCGAGCGCGAAACGGTGCTTCCGCTCGTCCAGCAGATGTTCCGCCCGAGCTATGCGCGGGTGATGCTCGGCAAGCGGCCGATCATCCTGCTCTTCGATCCGCAGCACCCGCGCTCGCTCGCCACCGCCGGCGCGGGCGCGGCGCTCGCCGAATTTTTGGGCGGGGAGTTGCAAGGCGCGCCCCAACCGGCGCATGTTGCGTTTGGCATCATGCGGCCGGCGCGCAGGCTCAAATTCGCGCGGCCCTTGGTGTTTGGCGGTTTGCGGCTCGACGAGGTGCTGGTGCGGATTTCGGACAATGGCTCGGTCGCGGGCGTGAAGGACGCCGACGCCGATCCCGAGGAAGTGGTGGTGACCGCCAAGCGCGGCAACGAACGCCGCGACGTGGTGATCATCGGGCGCGATTTGCTCGATCGCTGCGCCGCGATCACCTTCGACAAGCCGGCCAAGCAGATCCGGCTCGCTTGCGCATGAGAATTGCCCTGGCGGGCCTCGCGCTGCTCGCCGCCCCCGCCGCGCGCGCGCAAAGCCCCGAGCCCGCGCCGCTCATCGTCGCGATGACGCTCGCCGAGCGGCCGGTGCGCGTGCGGATCGATCCGGCGGCGACCGCCGATCTCACCTGCGATCCCGCGCTCATCAAGAAGCTCAAGCTCGCGACCGAGCCCGCGCAGGTCGATTTCGGCGGGATGACGCAGATGGTGCTCCAAGCCTGGGCGCCGGTGCGCGGCGGCGCGCGCGATGGCTGGCAATGGGTGGTGTTCGCCGACACGCGCGAGCGCGACGCCGCCGACTGCGCGGTCGGCCCCGATGCCTTCGCCGACCGCGTGCTCGATTTTCCGCTGCGCGCGCCCGCGCCCGACGAGCGCGTCGCCGCGCTGCGCTGGACGCCCGGGAAGGAAGGCGCGCTCGCCGATTACAGCTTCGGCGAGCTCAAGCTCGGCGACGAGACGTTGCGGGTGCGTTTCGACCCCCGCGCGGCGGACAGTTTCGCGACCGCCGGCGCCGCGCGGCTGATCGCGGCGAGCAACGGCGGCGCGCTGAGCGGCGCGGCGCGCCCGGCGATGATCGCTTATGGCGTCACCCGCCCGGTGCGCGAGATGCGACTGGCGACGCCGCTCGCGATCGGGCCGCTCGCGCTCGATCGGCTGCCGGTGCGCGTGCAGGATTGGGGGAGCACGGTGCGCATTCCCGAGGCGGGGCAGGCGGCCGAGCCCGACGATCCCGACGGCGTGCGCGTCACCGCCAAGACGCGCCCGCGCCGGCTTTATTTCCTGCGGATCGGCCGTGACTGGCTCGATCGCTGCTCGCGCCTCACTTATGACGGGCCCAAGGGCGAGATCCGGCTGAGCTGCCGCTGAAGCGGTTAGTCGCCGCCGGGCGGGGGAGGGCTCCGTTGGGGCGCGCCCTCGGGCTCGGCGACGGGTTCGGCGGCGTTCTCGGCGGCCGCGCGGGCGCGCGCCTTGCGCTTGCGCAGATTGTCGCGCAGTGCCTGGGCGAGCCGCTGGGCGCGTTCCTGATCCATGCGCGCGGCCTTGGCGCGCGTGGCGCTGCTTGACAAGGGGGGCGCTTGACAAGGGGGGCGGGGGCGGACATAGGCGCGCTCTCCGCGGCCCCGTCCGCATGCTGCCGTAGCTCAGTGGTAGAGCGCATCCTTGGTAAGGCTGAGGTCGCGAGTTCAATCCTCGCCGGCAGCACCATTTTCCCGACATCGGTATGGCGACGCGGCGGTGGGCCGCCTTGGCTCTCGTCATGGGGGGCGTCGTGATCTGGCCGCGCGGCCGATCGTGGCGCGGGCGGGCGCGGGTCGCGCTATGATCGGGCGGCCGAGGAGGCGCTCTTCGAAAAAGTCGGCGGGCGCGCAGGGGGATTTGGGGGATAATCGCCGAGCGCGCCCGCCTGTGATCCGGGGATGGCAACCACCGGACGTGTCTGCCGATGGAGGAGGGCGGGGGAGAGCCATCGGCGACGTCGCTAATGTCGGCTTTTCACCCTTCTGAAAATAGAGTGAAATGGCATCAGACTTTTTCAAACCGCGCAAGAAGCCCGGTTTCATCGATTAAACCACTGGTTTCCGGCGAAAAAAGCGCGCGGCACCAGAATCCGGCGCGCAAGTCGCGCTCCTCATCGCACCGGTTTTTGCGACGAAACTCGCGCCAAGTCGTTTGCTTCGTGCGCCTTTTGACACAAAAGGTCGAAAGTCCACCAGAAATGAGACCGAGGTCTTGCCAAATGAGCACCACGGCCGGCGATACGGTCGCCCGACCTCGGGGAGCAAGATGCCCGCGCGCGTGATCCGAACGGTGGAAGAATATCGGGCCGCGCTGCGCGAGATGGACCGGTTACAGCGCGCTCCGCTCGGCACCCCCGAGACCGAGGGGCTGCAGGACTTGGTCGAGGCGATCCTCGATTATGAAAGCCGCCACGCCAACAACGGCGCGTCGCTCCACTAATCATCGCCCCTTGGCGCAATAACGTTCACGACCGCGCGAACAGCGGCGGCGCCTCTGCGATTCGCGCCGCATCCTTTTGCCGGGCTTCGCTTTTATCCGATCTTGCGCTTCGCGGCGCCAAGCGGACCGCAAGAGCGGTTTTTCGACAAGCGATGCGTCTGGCAGGCAATCAGAATCGTCCGATCCCCTGTATTAAAATCCGCATGGTGTTGACCCGGACCGTGGCTGCGGCATGATAAGGCCCGGGAGAAGGAGTTCGCGTCGTAACGACCCGCCACGTCCCTTTTGGATCGTGCGCGCGGGTCCGAAAGGGAGGCAATGATGAGCGCTGCATCGATCGAAGCGCTGGCCGAAGCGCTGAACGTGAAGCCCGAAGTGATGGCGCCCGGAACCCCCGGCCGCCCGCAACTCGCGCGCTGGACCTTCTCGGCGCGCTGCCTCCCCGACCGCCCCTTGAGCGACGGCGCGCTGGCGCTCGCGCTCGCCGATTTCGCGGTGTGCGGCGAGGGGCGGAACGGTCGCGAGCGCTGGGACGTGCCGCGCGGCACGATCGCTTATGTGCCCGCGGGCGTCGGCGGCGCCTGGACTTTCCCCGAACCGGTCGATTGCCTGCAGCTTTATCTGCCGCAGGATTGGCTGCGCCGCGCCGCCGCGCAACATGGGCTCGATGCCGACAAGATCCGGCTGCGCGCGGGAATCCTGCCCGACGATCCCTTCCTGACCCAGGGCATGCAATTGCTGCTCGCGACGATGAAATGGCCGCGCGGGGTGGCGATGTTCACCAGCTCGCTCGGGCTCGCGCTCGCGCTGCGGCTGTTGGTCGCGCACGGCGATCGCGAACATATCGCGCCGGTCGTCGCGCGTGGTGGTCTGCCGCCGCATCTGCTGCGCCGCGCGCAGGATTATATGGACACCAATCTCGCCACCGCGCTGACGCTCGACGATGTCGCGCGCCAGATCGGGGTTTCGCCGCGCCATTTCGGGCGCGCCTTCCGCCAATCGGTCGGGCTGCCGCCGCATCAGTGGCTGCTTCGCCGGCGGATCGACGCGGCGCGCGAGCTGCTCGCCGCGGGCGACTCGCCGCTCGCCGAGGTCGCGATGCAATGTGGCTTCGCCGACCAGAGCCATTTCACCTCGACCTTCCGGCGCGCGACCGGCACCACGCCGGGGCGCTATCGCCGCGATCTGCGCGCGCTGAGCCGATCGCCGGGACGCCGCCCGGTTGGCAGCGCGGGCGGCGCTTCCCATCTTGGCGCGCGGAACCGCGCGACAGGAGCGATGATGGACAAGTTGACCCTTACCGAGGCCGAATGGCGCGAGCGGCTGACCCCGGTGCAATATCAGGTGCTGCGCCAAGCCGGCACCGAACGCGCCTTCACCGGCGAATATAATGGCTTCAAGGGCGATGGCGTGTTCGCCTGCGCCGCCTGCGGACTGCCGCTGTTCGACAGCGCCGACAAATATGATTCGGGCTCGGGCTGGCCGAGCTTCACTCAGCCGATCGCGCCCGATCACGTGACCGACCATGACGACAGCAGCCACGGCATGCGCCGCATCGAGAATCGCTGCGCGCGCTGCGACAGCCATCTCGGCCATGTCTTCCCCGATGGCCCGCCGCCGACCGGCCTGCGTTATTGCATCAACTCGGTGTCGCTCGCCTTCGAGCCGCGCTGAGGGGGGAGCGGGGCCATGACGAAGCGCGTCGCCCCAGCGAAAGCTGGGGCCTCGTGCCGTCGTGGCGCTTCTGCTGCATGAGGCCCCAGCTTTCGCTGGGGCGACGCCCCGCCTGGTGCCGTCCGATCGCCGCGCCCCCCGCGCCCCCGCTTGTTCGCCGCCGCGCTAGGCCCTATGCCGCGTGCCGACAATGGCTCGAACCTCGATCAAACCGCTTTGGCGCCGGCGGCTCGTGCTGGCGCTCCAGATTCTCCTCGGACTCGCCGTCGCGGCGGCGATCGCGCTGGCGGTGACCGTCTATGTCGCGGTCGGGCAATTGCCGAGCTATGACGAGCTCAAATCCTCGCCCAATGGCCAGATGATCCGCGTCCACGCCGCCGACGGCACGGTGATCGTGTCCTTGGGGCCGAGCTATGGCGAATGGCTGCCGTACGACAAAATCCCGCCGGTGATGCGCGCGGCGATCATCGCGGTCGAGGATCGGCGCTTTCGCGAGCATCCCGGCGTCGATCCGGTCGCGCTCGCGCGGATCACCAAATTCGCGATCGAAAATCGCGGCACCGGCCGGCGCTTGCAGGGCGCCTCGACGATCACCCAGCAAGTCGCGCGCAACATTTTTCTGTCGAACCGCTATTCGGTGACGCGCAAGCTGCGCGAAGGCGTGATCGCGCTCGCGCTCGAACGCAAGTTCAGCAAGGATCAGATCCTCGAACTCTATCTGAACAAAGTCTATTTCGGTGGCGGCGCTTATGGGATCGATGCCGCCGCGCGCAAATTCTTCGGGCACGGCGCCGATCGTCTGTCGCTCGGCGAAGCGGCGATCATCGCCGGGCTGGTGAAGGCGCCCTCCAACTATTCGCCCACCGCCGATATCGACGCCGCGCGCGATCGCGGCAAGGTGGTGTTGCGGCTGATGCAGGAAACCGGCGCGGTCACCCCCGATGTCGCCGCGCAAGCCGATATCGGCGCGATGACCTTCGTGCCCGAGCCCAAGCAGAATAGCGTGCGCTATTTCACCGATTGGGCGCTGCCCCAGCTCGACGTGCTGATCGACGAGCATCAGCGCCCGCTCGAGGTGTGGACGACGCTGGACCTAAGCGCGCAACGCGCGGCGGACGCGGCGATCCGCCGCAACGCGCCGGCGGGCGGGCAGGGCGCGCTGGTCTCGCTCGACCGCGACGGCGCGGTGCGCGCGATGGTCGGCGGCAAGGATTATGTCTCGTCGATCTACAACCGCGCGACCCAGGCGACGCGCCAACCGGGATCGGCGTTCAAGCTGTTCGTCTATCTCGCCGCGCTCGAGGCGGGGCATAAGCCCGACGATCAAGTGGTCGACGAGCCGGTGACGATCAACGGCTGGACCCCGCGCAACGATTCGCGGCGCAACATCGGCCCGACGACGCTGCGCACCGCTTTCGCTTATTCGATCAACACCGTGGCGGCGAAGCTGGGCGAGGAAGTCGGCTTCGCGACGATCGCCGATATGGCGCGGCGCTTCGGCATCACCACGCCGGTCAACACGCATCCGGCGATGGTGCTCGGCACCAGCGAGGTGCGGCTGATCGAGCTGACCCGCGCCTTTGCCTCGATCGCGAACAAGGGCGTGGCGGTGACGCCTTATGGCATCACCAAGGTCACCGCCAATGGCGTGACCATCTATGCCCATGAAGTCGATCGCAGCCATGTGCTCGTCGCGCCCTTCGTCGCCGAGGCGATGACCGATTTGCTGCAGACGGCGGTCAACACCGGCACCGGCAAGGCGGCGCAAATCGGCCGCCCGGTCGCGGGCAAGACGGGGACGACCACCTCGACCAAGGACGGCTGGTTCCTGGGCTTCTCCAGCGGGCTGACGACCGGGGTGTGGATGGGGCGCGACGATGCGCGGCCGGTCGCCGGGCTCCACGGCGGCACCGCCCCCGCGCGCGCCTTCGCCGATTATATGAAGGTCGCGGTCGCCAAGCGTCCGGTCGAGCAATTCGAAACCGGGGTCACCTTGCCCGATGAAGCCGCGGGGCTGGGCGAGGAGGATTATTTCGGCGAGCCCGACAATGGCTTGTTCATCGGCCCCGACGGCCAGCCCGTGCCCCAGGGCGCGCCCGAGGGCGACGCGCCGCCCGCGCCCGATCCGCGCGCACCCGCGCCAGGGCAGCCGAGTCCCCCGGTGCAGGGTGAGGGCGGGCAGCAGCTCGACCAGGCGTGGATCGATCGCGTGCTCGGGCGCGAGCGCCGCCCCGCGCCCGATGGCCCCCGCCCGGCGCC
>LWDI01000005.1 GCA_002083475.1 Proteobacteria bacterium SG_bin5 | reverse complement strand
GATGGCGCAATTGGGCTTCAGCCCCGCGCCGCCCGACGAGGGGCGCGCGCGCTGGCGCTGGCGCGGGCGCGCGGCGCGGGTGAAGGCGGCCGCGCCGCCGCCGTCGACGGGCGCCTTCGCCGGGCTCGCCGATCTGGTCGCGCGCCGTGGCTGAGGGCGTTTTGCGGATCGACAAATTCCTCTGGTTCGCGCGCCTCGCCAAGACGCGCGCGCTCGCGCAAGCCGCCGCCGAGGCGGGGACGATCCGGCTCGACGGGCGCCGGGTCGATCGCGCGCATGCGGTGGTGCGCGTCGGCTCGGTGATCGCGCTCGTGCGCGGCGGGGAGGTGCGCGTGCTGCGGGTGGAAGCGCTCCCCAGCCGGCGCGGCCCGCCCGCCGAAGCGGCGGCGCTCTACACCGATCTCGCCGGGATTGACGCCGCCCCAGGGCCGCAATAGCAGGATCGGCAAGACCGTAAGACCGGGGAGCGAACCATGACCTATGTCGTCACCGACGCCTGCATCCGTTGCAAATATATGGACTGTGTGGAGGTGTGCCCGGTCGATTGCTTCTACGAGGGCGAGAATATGCTCGTCATCAACCCGAACGAGTGCATCGATTGCGGCGTGTGCGAGCCCGAATGCCCGGCCGAGGCGATCCTGCCCGATACCGAGAGCGGGCTCGAAAAATGGCTGGAACTCAACAACACTTACTCGGCGCAGTGGCCCAACATCACCCGCAAGCGCGAGGCGCCCGGCGACGCCGACGAGCATAAGGGCGAAACCGGCAAGTTCGACAAATATTTCTCCGCCGAACCCGGCCAGGGCGACTGAGGCGCGGCGCGCTCGCGGTTGCGGGGCGGTGGCGTGCGGCGGCTGGTGTAACGTTCCGCCAACCCTTTGCAAAAGGCCGTCGCCCCGGCGAAAGCCGGGGCCTCATGCCAATGTAGCGCTCCCCTGGCTCGAGGCCCCGGCTTCCGCCGGGGCGACCCCTTTGGCGGGCGCGAGAGGCCAGGGCTTCCGCCGGGGCGACGCTTGGGTCGCTGGCAGGGCCGGCGAACGCCGGCGCCACCGTCCGCCAACCGCCCCTGGCCGGCCGTGCCGGGGACGCGATGATTGGCTTATTTTGTGTCAGTCCGTGCCAAATTGTGTAACCCAACACTGGTAATTTTATTACGAGCGTGTTAAATGAGAGTCGGACGGTCCGGCGTTGTCATGCGTCGGCCGCGCGGAGACACTAGGCCACTTACCCCCCAACAGCGCTTCCCCGATTTCCGGCAGGAACGCGCTTATCCGGTCGGGGGGCTCAGACCACGGAAAGGCTCTCAAGAATGGCTGCCAAGGCGCTGTCCTTCGATGTCGGTGATTATGTCGTTTATCCCAAGCATGGCGTTGGCCGCGTGATCGAGCTGCAGCGGCAGGAAATCGCGGGGATGCAATTGGAACTCTATGTCCTGCGCTTCGAAAAGGAACGCATGACGCTGCGCGTTCCCACCAACAAGGCCGAAAGCGTGGGCATGCGCAAATTGTCGAGCGATAAGACGCTGAAGGAAGCGCTCGATACGCTCACCGGCAAGCCCAAGGTGAAGCGCACGATGTGGTCGCGCCGCGCGCAGGAATATGAAGCGAAGATCAACTCGGGCGATCTGGTGTCGATCGCCGAAGTGGTCCGCGATCTGTTCCGTGCCGAGGATCAGCCCGAGCAAAGCTATTCGGAGCGGCAGATTTTCGAAGCGGCGACCAGCCGCCTCGCGCGCGAACTCGCCGCGATGGAGCAGGTCGACGAGCGCACCGCGCAGGGCAAGATCCTCGATATTCTGCGCAAGGCCGCCGCGATCCACAACAAGGACAAGGACGTCGCCGCCTAAACCTTGGGGACGGGCGTGAAGACGCGCGGCGGTGCCCCGGTGGCGCCGCCGCCTTTTTGTGCTTGGCGTTCGGGATTGGCGTGTGTTAGCTCGTCAACACACGCCGAGGAGACCCCGATGCGACTCGCCCTTGTTCTGCTCCCGCTCGCCACGATCGCCGCGCCCGCGCTGGCGCAGACGGCGCGCGATTATCCGCTGCGCGATTTTCGCGCGGTCGAACTGCTCGGCCCGCAGCGGGTGACGGTGCGCGTCGGCGGCGCCTTCGCCGTGCGCGCGAGCGGCAGCGCGGCCGCGCTCGCCGATCTGGAGATCAAGCGCGACGGTGACCGGCTGGTGATCCGCCGCGCGCGGCAAGGTTGGCTCGATCGCCGCGATATCGCGCATATCGAGGTCACGCTGCCGAGCATCGAGCGCGCGCGCGTCACCGGATCGGGCGATATGACGGTCGACCGCGTCGTTACGCCGCGCTTCGCCGCCTCGGTCGCGGGCTCGGGCGATCTCCGCGTCGCGAGCCTCGAGGCGCGCGGCGCCGCGCTGTCGGTGAGCGGTTCGGGGGATCTTTGGGTGAGCGGCCGCGCCGAGACCGGGCAGATCAGCGTCGCCGGGTCGGGCGACGTCCATGCCGATCAATTGACGCTCGGCCAGGCCCAGGCCTCGGTCACCGGCTCGGGCGACATTCGCGCGCGCGTGATGGGGAATGCGCAAGTGTCGGTGGTCGGCTCGGGCGACGTCGATCTCGGCCCCGGCGCGCGCTGCACGATCAGCAAGACCGGGAGCGGCAGCGTCCGATGCGGCTGAGCTTCGTCGCGCTCGCGCTGCTGCTCGGGGGGTGCGGCGGATCGCGGGACGATCGCACTTTCCCCGTCACCGGCTTCGATCGGATCAAGGTGAGCGGCGCCGATCGCGTGACGGTGACCACCGGCCGCCCCTTCGCGGTCGAAGCGCGCGGCGCGCGCGACTTGCTCGATCAGCTGAGCGTGCGGCGCGAGGGCGCGACGCTGGTGATCGCGCGGCGCCCGCAGAGCCCCGTCCATTGGAGCGGCTGGGGCTGGTGGCGCGCGTTCAGCAGCGATCGCGCGCGGATCGACGTCGCGCTGCCCAAGCTCGCCGGGGTGGCGCTGCTCGGCGCGCCGCGCCTCGATGTCGATCGCGTGCGCGGCGAGGGGTTCGACGCGCGCGTTTCGGGCGCGGGGCGGCTCGACATCGACGAACTCGCGGTGCGGCAGGTGGTCTTCAACGTGGCTGGCGCGGGCGAAGTGCGCGCCGAGGGCAATGCCGAGCGGCTCGTCGGCCGGCTGAGCGGCGCGGGCGAACTCCGCCTGCGCGGGCTGCACGCGCGCGCCGCCGATATCGAGGTGGCGGGCGCGGGGCGGGTGCGGGCGTCGGTGGAGGGGCCGGCGCGGGTGGTGAGCATCGGCGCGGGGCGCATCGATCTCGGCTCCCAGGCGCGCTGCGCGATCACCCGCCAGGGCGTCGGCAAAATCCGCTGCGGCTGAACGGCTTGCGCCGCCGGGCGCGGCGGGCGACAAGGCGCCATGCGCGCCTTGATCCTCGCCTTGCTGCTCCCGTTCACGCCCGCCACCGGCGCCGCCGCCGCCGAGCGCGGCTTCAGCGTCACCAGCTTCGAACGGTTGCGGCTCGAAGGGCCGTTCGAGCTGCGCGTCGCGGTCGGCGGCCCGCCGAGCGCGCGCGCCCAGGGCGATCCGGCGACGCTCGAACGGCTGGTGCTCCAGCAGGACGGCACGACGCTCACCGTGCGGCTCGGCACGGCGGGGTCGAGCGAACGCTTCGGCGCGCCGCGCCAGCCGCCGGTGATCACGCTCACCACCCCGGTGCTGCGCACGGCCACGGTGCTCGGCGGGCGGTTGCAGGTGAGCGGGATGCGCGGCCAGCGGCTCGATCTGTCGGTCAACGGCGCGGGGGCGCTCAGCGCCGAGGGTCTGCGCGCCGATATGCTCAACGTGGTGCTGATCGGCAATGGCACGCTCGCGCTCGCGGGGCAGGGGGCGCGCACGGCGCTGCTGATGAACGGCGCGGGCACGATCGACGCGAGCGGCTTGCGCGCCGATGATCTGACGGTGCGGCTCGACGGCAATGGCGAGATCCGCGCCGCCGCGCGCTATACCGCGCGCGTCTCGTCAACCGGGCTGGGGCGGGTGAGCGTGAGCGGCAACCCGGCCTGCAAGGTCGCGCCGCCCGACAATGCGCTGGTGCGCTGCGGGCGGTAGGTTCGGCCGGTCGAGTGGGGGGCCTTCGATCGCCGCGATCCCTGAGAGGATCGAGCGTAGCATGATGACCGTTCGCGCTGAGCTTGTCGAAGCGCGGTCCTGCCTTGTAACCGCCAAAGAGAAGAACGGTGCTTCGACAAGCTCAGCACGAACGGACGGGCGTGATGTCGACGTGATGTGGCTTGCTGACCGCCCGCCCTACAATAGCGCCAGCGCCGCCAGTTCGCGCGCGATGTTCGGCGGCAGCAGCGCGGGCGCTTCGCCCTGGCGCAGATCGCCGGGGGCGTCGGCCGCTTCCAAATAGCGCCAGCCCTGATGCGCGCGCTTGGGGGCGGGGAGGACCTGCAAAGTCTCCGCGCCGAGCAGGATCGAGACGCGCCCACCCTCGGCCTCGCCAAAGCCCAGGATCGGCGTGCGCGCGACGAGCTGATGTTTCAGAATCCAGAAGAGCGAGCCCTTGCCGGTGATCTCGGCATGGCGCTTGGGCAGGTTGCGCGTGGTGAGCACGACCGGTCCGCGCCCGGTACGGTGGTTGAGGCTGTCGAGCAGATGATCGAGGCTCGACGCGCCGAAGGCGACCTTGGTGAGATGGAGCATGGCGGGGATTTAGGATCGAAGGGGCGGCAAGTTAAGAATGCCGATCCTTCGCGCGGGCAGGTGGAACCCGCCGCTTTCCTAACCAATCCAGTGTCACTGACGTCATGCCGGACTTGGTCCGGCATCCACCGGCGTTCCAGACCCATCGGTCGCAAGGCTTGGCCCCGCGGTAGACCCCGGACCAAGTCCGGGGTGACGGGTGGTGCCGCGCGATCAGCGCCTCACCCCACCAGCCCGGTCGCGGTCGCGAGGCCCAGAAAGGCGAAAAAGCCCATCGAATCGGTCGTCATCGTCACGAAGATCGACGAGGCGACCGCCGGGTCGGCGCCGGCGCGTTCCAGAACCACCGGCACCGCCACCCCGGCGAGCCCGGCGACGACGATGTTGGTGAGCATCGCCGTCGCGATCACCGCGCCCAATTGCGGATTTTGGAACACCAGCGCCACCCCGATCCCGATCACCACCCCCACCGTGCCGCCGTTGAGCAAAGCGACGCGCAACTCGCGGAAGATCGAGCGCGCGGTGTTCGATTGGGTGAGCTGGTTGGTCGCGAGCGCGCGCACCGTTACCGCCATCGTCTGGGTGCCGGCATTGCCGCCCACGCCCGCCACGATCGGCATCAGCGTGGCGAGCGCGACGAATTTGGCGATCGTCCCCTCGAACAGCGCGATGATCGACGAGGCGACGAGCGCGGTCAGCAGGTTCGACAGCAGCCAGCGCACGCGCGCGCGGTAACTGTCGAGCACCGGTTCGTTGATGTCGCCATCACCCGCGCCCGACAGGCGCAGAATGTCCTCGCCGGCTTCCTGGCTGATGATGTGGACGATGTCGTCGACCGTGATCATCCCCACCAACCGCCCGCTGCCATCGACCACGGCGGCCGAGATCAGCGCATATTTTTGGAAGCGCAAAGCGACTTCCTCCTGGTCCATATCGACCGGGATCAACGTCTGTTCGCGCTGCATCACGTCGCCGATGCTCACCGCGCGCGGGGTGCGCATGATCCAGCTGAGGTGGCACGCGCCGATCGGCTTGTGCTGCGGATCGACGACATAGACTTCCCAGAAATCGGTCGTCAGCGCATCGTCTTGGCGGAGGTAATCGAGCACGTCGCCGACGGTCCAATGTTCGGGCACCGCGATCAGCTCGCGCTGCATCAACCGGCCGGCGGATTCTTCCGGATAGCTGAGCGCTTCCTCGATCGCCGCGCGATCATCGGGGTCGAGCGCGCGCAGCACCGCGCGTTGCTCGCTTTCCTCCAGATCCTGAATGATCGCGACCGCGTCGTCGGTGTCGAGCTCGGCGGCGATGTCGGCGACTTCCTTGGGGTCGAGCGCGTCGATCAGCGCCTCGCGCACCCAATCGTTCATCTCGGCGAGCACGTCGCCGTCGAGCAAATCCTTGGCGGCGCTCGCCAGCCGCGCGCGTTCCTCGGCGGGCAGCAGTTCGAACAGATCGGCGAGATCGGCGGGGTGGAGCGGCTCGACCAGGTCGCGCGCGCCTTCGGCGTCGCCCGCTTCGAGCGCGGCGAGCACGTCGCGGACGAATTCGGGCCTCAGCCGATCGTCGGCGTCGAGTTGGGTTTCCTCGCGCTCGGCTTCGCTCATCGCCTGTTCCCTTCGCCGCCCGCGTGGCGCTTAGCCCGGCGCGCGCGCGCTGCCAATGATTTGCGTGGCGACGAGCGGGCGGCTAGGGCGCGCCCAGCAACCGAAAGGACGGCCATGACTCAATTTTCCACGCTCACCCTCACGCTCGAAACGGGCGACGTCGTGATCAAGCTGCGCCCCGATCTCGCGCCCAACCATGTCGCCCAGATCGGCGAGCTCGCCAACGAAGGCTTTTACGACGGCGTGGTGTTCCACCGGGTGATCGACGGCTTCATGGCGCAGGGCGGCGATCCGAGCGGGCGCGGTACCGGCGGATCGAGCCGGCCGAATCTGAAGGCCGAATTCTCGGCCGAGCCGCACGTGCGCGGCACCTGCTCGATGGCGCGCACCAATGATCCCAACAGCGCGAACAGCCAATTCTTCATCTGCTTCGACGACGCGCGCTTCCTCGATCGCCAATATACCGTGTGGGGCGCAGTGACCCAGGGCATGGAGCATGTCGACGCGCTCCCCAAGGGCGAGCCGCCGCGCACCCCCGGCAAGATCGTGCGCGCGCGCGCCGAATAACGCCCCCGTCTCGGGCGAGCGGCGGCTGTTCGCGCGTCGCCGCTCGCCGCGCGGGTCAATGGACCTCGAGCGGCGCGCCCTTGAACGGCTCGGCCTGGCAGCCGAGCAGCGGGTCGAAGGTCGCGCGGCGGCTGGCGATCAGCGGGATCGAGGCGGTGACGCTCTTGGTCGCGGCGTCCTCGGCGAGGCGGATCACTTCCATCCCCGGCTCGAAATCCTTGTAGCACTGCTGGAGCGGGCGATCGCCGATATAGCGGCACGCGCAGGCGACGCGCGCGGCATAGCCGACGCCGAGTTCGAGCTGCGCGCGGCGCTGCTCAAGATAGGCCCAGGCCGCCACCGCCCCCGCGATCAGCAGCAGCGCCGCCCCCAGCATGATCCGCCTTGCCATCATCACCCGCCACCTTATCGTGGGCGGCATGACACGCAAGCCGCTCCTGGCGCTCGCCCCCGTCGCCGCGCTCGCTTTGGGGAGCGCGGTGCCCGCTCAAAGGCCCGATCCGCTCGCGCCGCTGTTCGCCGCCGATCAGGGCGACACGCGCGCGGCGATCCTGGTCGAGGATGGGCGGGTGATCGCGAAACATTATGCGCCGGGCTATTCGGACGCCAACCGCTTCATCAGCTGGTCGACCGCCAAGACGATGACCGCGATGCTGGTCGGCGAATTGGTCGCCGACGGCAAGCTGACGCTCGACGCCCCAGCGCCGATCGCCGAGTGGCGGAAGCCGGGCGACCCGCGCGCGCAAATCACGCTGCGGCATTTGCTCAACATGACCTCGGGGCTCCAGCATACCGAGGTGGGCGAGCCGGTCGAGAAATCGGACACCAACCAGGTGCTGTTCGTCTCGGGCACGCGGCAGATGGCGGCGCGCGCGATCGGGGTGCCGCTCGAAGCCGCGCCGGGGGAAAAATTCGAATATAGTTCGCTCACGACGATCATCCTCGCCGAGATCGTCGCGCGCACGCTCACCCCCAGCCGCGATCCACGCGCGCGGGCGGCGGCCTATCGCGATTTCGCGTTCGAGCGGCTCTATCGCCCGGCGGGCGCCACGGGGGCGTTCCTCGAGTTCGACGGCGCGGGGACGCAGATCGGCGGCTCGCTCATCCATCTGCATCTGAACGATTTCGCCGCGCTGGGGCAGGTGTTGCTCGACGGGCGTGGGGTGGGCGGCGCGCAAGTCGTCGCGCCCGAATGGCTCGCCTTCATGAAGACGCCCTCGCCCAAGAAAGCGATCTATGGTGGGCAGACGTGGCTCAACCATTTCCCCGACGAAGCAGTGGGGCAACCGCCGATCGCCTCGATGAACGGGCATTTGGGGCAATATGTCGTTACCTTCCGCGCGCGTGGCCGCGACGGGCGCGAGCATGGCTATGTGCTGGTGCGGCTCGGCAATAGCCGCGAGGACCGGCTGCACGCGGTCGAGGTCGCCGTGGGTAAGGTGGTGAAGGGGGTGACGGGGTAGGCGCTCGTATATTTCATGCTCGCATTGCGCGAATGACGGCAGAGTGTGTGGCGCTGCCGTTATAAACGTGGCATGATCTTCTAGTGAGGCGCCAACAAACTTTGTATCTGAGCATTCGTCGCTTTGTTGACGCTGACCTAAGCAAAAGGGGTAAGTCGGTTACGCACCTGTTGTTCCTGGTGCCGATCGGCATCGCCGCTATTGTGCAGCACTATTTAACCCCTGCGATTGTGGCTCCAGTGTGGATTATTGCGATCCTATTATCGTGCGCCTGGGCAGGCTTTGTCTTCTGGCGCGGCGTCCGCTTGCTGAAGGCAGCGAGTCTTCGCGGGGATCGGCGGTTCGATCAACGTACCAAATGGGGCTTGGCCAGCGAATATCAGGCGAGCGAAAGCGCGACTGCAGCCAAGCGTCGAAGGCGCGCTTCCTAAACTACCGCCGCCTCCGTTCGTTGAGCCCGGGCTAAACAAGCAACACCCCCTCGATCACCGTCACCGCTTGGCCGCGCAGCACCGCGCGGTCGCCGACCAACTCGCACCCGACATGGCCGCCGCGCTTAGAGGCCTGATACGCGGTGAAGCGCGGCCGCCCCAGCCGCTCGACCCAATAAGGCGTCAGCACCGAATGCGCCGAGCCGGTCACCGGGTCCTCGTCGATCCCCGCGCCGGCGGCGAAGACGCGGCTCACCACATCGGTCTCGGCGCCCGGCGCGGTGACGATCGTGAGCATATCGCCCTTCGCCGCCAGCGCCTTGAAATCGGGGCGGAGCGCCAGCACTCGATCGGCGCTTTCCAGCACCACCAGCCCATAGCCGTTCGGGTGCCAGCGCGTCTCGACCGCCCCCGCCACGCCGAGCGCGGCCAGAATTTCGGGGAGCGGCTGGGGCTCGGCGGGATAAGCGGGCAGCGCCATGCGATAGCCCTCGCCGTCGCGCGCGACCTCGAGCAGCCCGGCGCGGCGGGTGCGGAAAGTCACGCGCTCGCGGCCCGGATCGGCGCTCAGCAGATAATGGCCGCTCGCGAGCGTCGCATGGCCGCACAGCACAACCTCGACCGCGGGGGTGAACCAGCGCAGTTCATAATCGGCCGCGCCGCTCGCGTCGGGCACCAGAAAGGCGGTTTCGCTGAGGTTGTTCTCGGCGGCGATCGCCTGCAGCAGCGCATCGTCGAGCCAGGCGTCGAGCGGCATCACCGCCGCGGGATTGCCGGTGAAAGGGCGGTCGGCGAAGGCGTCGATTTGGGCGAAGGGCAGGCGGGTCACAGCGGCTTCAACTCCTTCAGCTTGGCGACGAGATCGGCCTCGACGAGGTCATTGCCGGGGTGATCGATATGCCCTTCGGGATCGAGATGGATGAACACCTCGGTCCCGGGAAATTCCGCCGCCAGATCGCGCTCGATCCGCTCGACCACGTCATGCGCGGCGGCGACCGACATTTGCGGATCGACCCAGACGTGGAATTGCACGAAATCATGCGATCCGCTGGTGCGCGTGCGCAGATCGTGCAAGCCCCGCACCGCCGGGTGGCGGCTGGCGACCTCGACGAAGGCGCGCCGCCGCGCCTCGGGCCATTCCTTGTCCATCAGCTGGTCGATCGCGTCGTTCGACGAGCGCCACGCGCCCCAGAGCAGCCACAGCGCGATCGCCAGGCCGAACACCGGATCGGCGCCCGCCCAGCCGATGAAATGATCGAGCGCGAGCGCGACGATCACCGCGACGTTCAGCACCAGATCGGAGCGATAATGGAGATGATCGGCGCGGATCGCGACCGAGCCGGTCTTGGCGATCACGTGCCGCTGATAAGCGAGCAGGCCGAGCGTGAGGCCGACCGCGATCAGCGAGGCGATGATGCCGAATTCGGCCTCGGCGGTCGCTTCCTGCGCCATCAGCCGCTGCACGGCGCGCACGAAGATCGCGAGCGCCGAGGCGCCGATCAGCGCGACCTGGAACAAGGCGACCAACGCTTCGGCCTTGCCATGGCCGAAGCGATGATCCTGGTCCGCCGGCTGCGCGGCGAGGCGCACCCCGAACAAGGTCATCAGCGAGGCGCCGAAATCGAGCCCGGTATCGGCGAGCGAGGCGAGCATCGCGACCGATCCGGTGCGCCAGGCGGCATAGGCCTTGATCCCGATGAGCAGCGCGGCGGTGCCGACGCTCGCGATCGCCGCGCTTTGCGTCAGCCGCCCTTGCGCGGCGCGATGCGCGACGGCGGCCTGATGGTGGTTGTCGCTCATGGGTAGAGCAGCCCCTCGGTCCAATCGTCGCCCGCGCGGGTGAACAGGCGGCGTTCGTGGAGGCGATAGTCGCGGTCCTGCCAGAATTCGATCCGATCGGGCACGACGCGAAAGCCCGACCAATAAGGCGGGCGCGGCACCGGCGCCCCCGCGAAGCGCGCGGTGACGTCCGCCAAGCGCGCCTCGAAGGTCGCGCGGGTGTCGAGCGGGCGCGACTGGTCGCTCGCCCAGGCGCCGAGCTGCGATTCGCGCGGGCGGGTCGCGAAATAGGCGTCGGCTTCCTCGGCGCTTACCGGCTGGACCGGGCCTTCGATCCGGATCTGGCGGCGCAGTGACTTCCAGTGGAAGAGCAAGGCGGCGTGCGGATGCGCGGCGAGATCGCCGCCCTTGCGGCTTTCGAGATTGGTGTAGAAGACGAAGCCGCGCGCGTCCTGCCCTTTCAGCAGTACCATGCGCAGGCCGAGGCGCCCGGTGGCATCGGCGGTGGCGAGCGCCATGGCGTTGGGATCATTGGGCTCGCTGGCCTCGGCTTCGGTGAGCCAGGCGCGGAACAGGGCAAACGGATCGGTCATCGCCCGCCGCTTTAGCGCGGCAGTGGCGCGGGGGGAACCGGGGTAGGTCAGGTGCCGACGCGCAAGCTCCTCCCCCACAGGGGGAGGGGGGCGTAGGCGGGCAAATCACCTGCCGGGGGCAGGTGATCCGCAGAGCCCGGCTTGCGAAGCAAGCCGGTGGTCGCGTAGCGAATGGTGGAGGGGTATCGCCCTCAAACTGCCGGGGACACCCCTCCGTCACCCACTTTGCGGGTGCCAGTTCCGGGTAAACCGTGCCCCGCACGGTTTAGGATCGTCCGGGGGACGATCCGACCCGGAACTCCCCTTTCAGGGGAGGAGCTAAGCTGCACCTACATGATCAGTAGCTAGTCTAAACGCACACCAGCCGCCCGCCAGCCTGGAGCAGGCTCACCATCCCCCCGGCCTCGACCCCCGCGACCAGATCGGGCAGGCCGAGCCCGGTGAGCGCCAGCCCCGTCTGGCAGGCGATCAGCGCGACCCCGGCGTCTTGCGCCATCGCCAGCAGGGCGCGGCGATCGGGCAGGCCGGCGGCGGCGAGCGCGGCGCCGTCGTCATCCGCGCGCGGCGCCGCCGCGAAACACGTGACCGCGGCTTCATGCGCATAGACGCACGCCGGCTCGCCCAGCGCCGCCGCCGCGAGCGCGAGGCTCAGCGCCGCCCGCGCCCGCGCCCCGTCGGTCGCGATCAGGATCACCGTCAGGCGCATCGGCCGCACGCCGGGCAGCCCGGGTCCTTGGGCAAGGCGAGCGTGCGGAAGCGCAGCTCGAGCGCGTCGATCAGCAGCAGTCGCCCGGCGCTGTCGGTGCCGAAGCCGGCGATCAGCCGCAGCGCTTCGAGCGCGGCGAGGCTGCCGAGCAGCCCGGTGAGCGCGCCGAGCACGCCGTCCTCGGCGCAGCTCGTCCCCGCCCGCTCGGGATCGGCGCCGACGAAGCAGCGATAACAGGGCTTGTCGGCCTCCCAGCCGCGAAACACGCCGAGCTGCCCCTCGAACTGACCGACCGCCGCCGAGACCAGGGGCAAGCGCCGCGCGAGCGCCGCGTCGGCCACGATCAATCGCGTGGCGAAATTGTCGCACCCGTCGATCACCACGTCCGCCTCGGCGAGCAGCGCATGCGCATTGTCCGCGTCGAGCCGCGCGACGTGCGCGCGCACCGTGACATCGGGGTTGCGCCGCGCGACCGCGGCCGCCGCCGCGGCCGCTTTGGGGCGCCCGAGATCCGCCACACCGTATAATGTCTGGCGGTGGAGATTGCTGAGCGCCACCACATCGTCGTCGATCACCGTCAGCGTGCCGACTCCGGCGCCGGCCAGATAGGGGATGGCGGGCGCGCCGATTCCGCCCGCGCCGACCAAGGCGACGTGCGCGCCGAGCAGCGCCGCCTGGCCCGCCCCGCCGATTTCCTTCAGGATCAATTGCCGCGCATAACGATCGAGTTGCGCGTCGCTCAGGCTCATCGCGTCCAATCGAACTCCACCCGCACGCGATACCAGCCGATCCGGGGCGCGCGGGGTGCGAGATTGCCCCGCGCCCAGCTAATCGCAAGCCCCGCCGCATATTGTTCGATCGTGGGGCAGGCGATCGCGCGCGGCACGCTCGCCACGACGGTGTCGCGCGGGGTGACGAGCAGCGCGACGTCGACCGCCAGTCGCGGCGCGGGCGGCGGCTTGCCGCAGCGCCCGCGCGTGACTTCCCCGCCGACGAATTGGTGCGACGCGGGGGATACGCGCC
This sequence comes from Proteobacteria bacterium SG_bin5, assembly GCA_002083475.1. Taxonomy (GTDB): domain Bacteria; phylum Pseudomonadota; class Alphaproteobacteria; order Sphingomonadales; family Sphingomonadaceae; genus Sphingomonas. The sequence goes on along the minus strand of LWDI01000005.1, from coordinate 924 downwards.
GTTCCTGGCGCAGCCGCAGCGGCGGCATCACGTCCCAGGCGGGCAGGCTCGGCATTTGGATCAACAGGGCCAGCAGACTCAAAGGCGCTCCTCTCGAACGCCCCCCGGCGTGGAATCAACGCACGGTCACGCCGGTCGATCCAAAGCCCGCCTCGCCGCGTTCGGTGGTGGCGCTGAACGTCTCGACGATCGCGAATTCGGGCCGCGCGATCGGCAGGAAGACGAGCTGGGCAATGCGGTCGCCCGGCTGAATGGTGTAGGGCGCCGAGCCCGGCGGGGTGCGCAGCCAGGCGCTGATGAAAATCTGATTGGTATAATCGGCGTCGATCGTGCCCACCGCTTGCCCGAGCACGAGCCCATGGCGATGCCCCAGCCCCGAGCGCGCGAGCAGGAAAGCGACCAGATGCGGGTCGTTCATCAGCACCGCGATGCCCGAGGGGACGAGTGCCGCCGGCGCCTGCGGCTGGAGCGTGAGCGGCGCGTCGATACAGGCGTGGAGATCGATCCCCGCCGACAGCGGCGTCTGATAGCGCGGCGGGCCCCATTCATGCAGCCGGGGGTCGAGGATCTTGAGTTCGATGCGCGGGGTGAGGTTCATGGCGGTCGCCTAAAATTGATGATCGAAAGGACGGATCGTCATAGCGAGCGAGGCGAAGCAATCTCGGCATGCTGGATGGCTTTGCCCGGCTCACCGCCTCGCAATGGCGAGACCTCGCGTGCCTTAGCGAGGTGCGCCGGCGAGCGGCAAGCGCTTAGCGCCGTTGGCGATCACACCGAGCCAGTGGCAACGGAAAAAGCTCCTCCCCCATAGGGGGAGGGGGGCGTAGGCGGGCAAATCACCTGCCGGGGGCAGGTGATCCGCCGTAGCCCGGCTTGCGAAGCAAGCCGGTGGTCGCGTAGCGAATGGTGGAGGGGTGTCGCCCT
>LWDI01000004.1 GCA_002083475.1 Proteobacteria bacterium SG_bin5 | reverse complement strand
GGGCAGCTGCCGCCCGGCCCCCGCGCCGAACCGGCCGAAACCCGGGCCGCGCTCGTCGCCGGCGCCGAAGCGCGGGCGCGCGCGGGCCATTATCTGGGCAGCGTCACCTGGTTCGAGGGCGAACATTATTGGGGCGTCGACCGGCTTCATTATCTCGAGGCGCGGCTGGGGGGCGCGGGGCTGTGCCCTCGGCTCGACCCCGTGCTCCCGGGCGCCGCCCGCCCGGCGAGCGGCGTGCCGCTCGATTTCTATCTCTCGTTCCGCTCGCCTTACACGCTCGTCGCCGCCGAGCGGATCGGCGCGCTCGCCGATCATTATGGCGCGACGCTGCGGCTGCGCTTCGTGCTGCCGATGGTGATGCGCGGGCTGCCGGTGCCGGCCGCCAAGCGCGGCTATATCACGCTCGACACCAAGCGCGAGGCGAGCCGCCACGGCATCGGCTTCGGCACGATCGTCGATCCGGTGGGCGCGGGCGTCGAGCGCGGGCTGGCGGTGCTCGACGCGGTGATCGCGCGCGATGGCGACCACGCCGGGCTCGCCTTCGCCCGCGCCTTTCTGCGCGCGGCCTTCGCGCAAGGGATCGACATGACGGGGGCGGGACTCATCCGGGTCGCCGCGCGCGTGGGGCTCGATCGAGGCTTCATCGAGGCCGCGCTCGCCGAGACGGGCTGGCGCGAGCGGGCGGAGGCCAATCGCGCCGCGCTCTTCGCGCGCGGGCTTTGGGGGGTGCCGAGCTTCCAGGTCGCGGACCGGCCGGCGCTCTGGGGGCAGGACCGGCTCTGGGCGGTGGAGGATGATCTGCGCGCCGAACTGGGGCTGTCGCCGATCGATAGGAGGCTGCCATGCGCCGGGTGATCCTGATTCTCGCCGTGCTGTTGGTCGGCGCGCTCGGCGTGGCGTGGCTGTGGCGCGATACGATCGCGATCGCCTTGTTCCGCGAGGGGATGCGCCAGGCGCTCGCCGACGATCCGCTGCGGGGCCGGGGCGACGCGCTGTCGGTCGCGCTGTGCGGCACCGGCTCGCCGATGGCGGCGCCCGATCGGCTCGGTCCGTGTACCGTGGTGACGGCGGGGCGGCACGTGTTCCTGGTCGATGCCGGCGAGGGCGCGGTGCGCGCGCTCACCCATGTCGGCTATCCCCCCGCGCGGATCGAGGCGGTGCTGCTGACGCATCTCCATTCGGATCATTTGGACGGGCTCGGCGGGGTCGCGCTCAATCATTGGGCGGCGGGGTCGGCGACCGCGCCGCTGCCGCTTTACGGCCCGGCGGGGGTCGAACAGGTCGCCGCCGGGTTCAACCGCGCCTATTGGATCGATCGCGGCTATCGCATCGCGCATCACGGGCCGCGGGTGGTGCCGCCCGCAGGCTATGGCCTCGCCGCGCGGCCGATCGCGCCCGGGCTCGTGTTCGCCGCCGACGGGCTGCGCGTGACCGCGTTCCTGGTCGATCACGGCCCGGTCAAGCCCGCCTTCGGCTATCGCTTCGATTATAAGGGCCGCTCGATCGCGATCAGCGGCGACACCGCGCCGAGCGACAATCTGGTCCGCGCCAGCCGGGGCGTCGATGTGCTGGTGCACGAAGCGCTCAGCCCCACTTTGGTCGCGGTGCAGCGCGAGGAAGCGGCGCGGCAGGGGCGCGCGAATCTCGTGAAAATCTTCGCCGATATTCCCGGCTATCACACCAGCCCCGAGGATGCCGCGCGGATCGCGACGCGGGCGGGCGCGCGTGAATTGCTGCTCACCCATATCATCCCGCCTTTGCCCTACTCGATCCTCGAGGGGCCTTTCCTCGGGCAAGCGCGCCGCTTGTTCGCCGGGCGGCTGACGGTGGGGCGCGATGGCGACGAGCTGGTGCTGCCGGTGGGGAGCGACGCGATCCGCCACGAGCGGCGGTTCTGATCACACCGCCAGCGACCGCCGCAAGCCGAGCGCGAGCGCGGGCGCGCGTTCCTTCGCGCCGTTGATCGCGAAGACGAAGGTGTCGCGGGGGCGCACCGGCGCGCGATCGGGCGCGGCATAGGGCAAGCCGGCGGGACTCTCGCCGCGCGCCCAGCCGGCGCACGCCGCCGCCCAGCGCGCGAGCGCATCGGCGGGATAGCCGTCCGCCTCCTCGGCGCGGGCATTTTCGAGCCGGACATAAACGAAATCGTCCGAGACATCGGCGATCGCGGGATAATCGGCCGAATCGGCGAAGACGATCGCGACCCCGGCCGCGCGGCACGGCGCGATTTCCGCAAGGTGCGTCGCAGCGCCGGTGTCGAGGACATAGATATCAGGCATTTCGCTCCTCTTTAGGGCTCAAATCGTCTACGATATTTCCGAAGAACCCTTTTCGGGCTGCGTCTACATCGTCGGTTGCAACTAATCGTCCGGTCTCAAGATCGAAAAGTATGCCGGCAATGAGTGAATACGATGACTCGTCTGTTCCGTTTTTCAATTGAAACCACGCAGTAAAATAACCGATTAGGTGCGAGATCCCCTTACTGTCGTCGTCAGATATTTCCCCTGTCTTAATATACTGCTCCGCAAGTTCGGATAGGGGCTCCCAGAGCTCTGGTGTAGCCCTTATTTGCTCCATGCAGGCGACAACATTACTCAGTCTCGGCTTGTCGAACTCTGACGCTAAGCGCGTAGATGTGCCGGTTCTGGCAATTAACTCTTCATCTTGCTTGCGCAGCGCAGCCCACAACTCTTCAAGCCAAGGAAAGTAATTTCCGTCAGCATCTCGAAACCAATCTAAGATGTCACTACGTTTTCTCATTGCTTTACCATCGCTCCGCCTAGCGGCGCAGGGCCGACGCGAAGGCGCCTCATGCCGCTCATTCGCGTGAGGCTAGCCGGGGAGGGCGCGGCTTGTCTCGCGCTTCCGCCCTGCTTAGCCTGGCGCGCGGAGGGGATGATGCGGGCGATGGTAATGCCGATGGCGGTGCTGCTGATCGCCGGCTGTGCCCCGCGCGACGCCGCCTGTCTCGCGCCCGAAGCCTCGGCGCGCGGCGAGGGGATGCGTTGGGTGCCGGCGGGGCGCTATCTGCTCGGGGGCCCGGCGCTGCGCGGCGAGGAGGGGCCCGAGCGGCTCGTCGCGCTGCCGGGCTTTTGGATCGGCCGGACCGAGGTGACCAACGCCCAATTCGCGCGCTTCGTCGCCGCGACCGGCTATCGCACGCTCGCCGAGCGCGCGCCCGATCCGCGCGCTTATCCCGGCGTGCCGGCGGCGCGGCTGCTGCCCTCGTCGCTGGTGTTCGTGGGGCTGGGGGAAGGCGGGCCGTGGCGGATCGTCCCCGGCGCCGATTGGCGCCACCCCGAGGGGCCGGGATCGAGCCTGGCGGGCCGCGCGAACCTGCCGGTGGTCCACATCGGCCACGAAGACGCGCGTGCTTATGCGCGTTGGGCGGGGGGCGATCTGCCGAGCGAGGACGAGTGGGAGGTCGCCGCGCGGGGCGGGCTCTCGCGCCAACGCTATAGCTGGGGCGGTGCCCCGCCCGGCGGCGAAGGCGGCGCCGCGCCGCGCGCGAATCTGTGGCAAGGCGCCTTCCCGATCGAGGACAAGGGGGGCGACGGCTATCGCGCCCGGCTCGCGCCGGTCGGCTGCTTCGCCCCCAATGGCTATGGCTTGTACGACATGGCGGGTAACGTCTGGGAATGGACCCGCTCGCCAGTGCCCCCGGCGATGCGCGGCGGCGCCGACCGGGGCGCGCATCTAATCAAGGGCGGCTCTTATTTGTGCGCCGACAATTATTGCTACCGCTACCGCCCCGCCGCCCGCTCGGCGGGGCCGGCCGATGGCGGCGCGTCGCATATCGGCTTCAGGATCGTGCGGCGGTCTCGGCCCCAGGTCCCGGTCAGCTCGGGCGAACGCCGTCGCCTCGTCGCTCGAGCCCCTTGAGCGTCGCCCCAGCGGAAGCTGGGGCCTTTGCGGACGGAAGCGCTACGCTTGCTGGAGGCCCCAGCTTTCGCTGGGGCGACGTTCTCTCGTGAAGTTTATTCCGTTCCAGATGCCGCGCCGGCCCGCTCGCGCGGCCCCCGCACGCCCGCGCGGCCGCTCGCTTTCAGCCGCGCCTTGAGCACTTCGGGCTTGGGCGCGATCAAGAAGCCGAAGCTCACCGTGCCTTCCTTCGTCTCCACCACATGGTGCAGCCGGTGCGCCTGGACGATGCGCTTCATATAGGCCGATCGCGCGACATAGCGGTTGGGCCAGCGTTGATGGACGATGATGTCGTGAAACCCCAGATAGATCGCGCCATAGGCCGCGATCCCCGCGCCGACCCAGATCGCCCAGGCCCCCCAAGTGCCGCTCGTCCCCAGCACCAGCAGCGCGATCGAGGGGGCCGCGAAGATCACGAAATACCAGTCGTTCGCCTCCCAAAAGCCGGTGCGCGGGGCGTGGTGGCTCTTGTGCAGGAACCAGCCGGGGCCGTGCATGATCCAGCGATGCGCGACATAGGCCCAGCCCTCCATCAGCGCGAGCGTGAGCAGGAACAACAGGATGCCAAGGCCAAGCGACATGCCCCCGATATAGGCCGAGCGTCGGCGCTTGGCGAGCATCTGGATTCATCGGCCCCCTTGTGCTTATGGGGGCGGCATACCCGAAATTGCAAAAGGCGCCGCCCCCATGAACATCCACGAATATCAGGCCAAGGAACTGCTCGCGAAGTTCGGCGTACCGGTGCCCGCGGGCCATGCCGCGATGAGCGTGGACGAAGCCGTGGAAGCCGCCGCCAAGCTGCCCGGGCCGCTTTACGTGGTGAAGGCGCAAATCCACGCGGGCGGGCGCGGCAAGGGCAAGTTCAAGGAACTCGCGCCCGAGGCCAAGGGCGGCGTCCGGCTCGCCAAGACGCTCGACGAGGTGCGCGCGCACGCGGCCGATATGCTGGGCAACACGCTCGTTACCGTACAGACGGGCGAGCAGGGCAAGCAGGTCAACCGGCTCTACGTGACCGACGGGGTCGATATCGCCAAGGAATTCTACTTGGCGCTCCTGGTGAACCGCGCGACCGGGCGGATCGCGATGGTCGCCTCGACCGAGGGCGGCGTCGATATCGAGACGGTGGCGCATGACACGCCCGAGAAGATCACCACGATCGACATCGACCCGGCGACCGGCTTCATGCCGCATCACGGCCGCGCGGTTGCCGCCGCGCTGTCGCTCGCCGGCGATCTCGCGAAACAAGCCGCCTCGGTCGCCTCGAAACTCTATGCCGCTTTCCTCGGCACCGACGCGAGCCAGATCGAGATCAATCCGCTCGCGGTGACCGAGCAGGGCCAGCTCGTCGTGCTCGACGCGAAAGTGAATTTCGATTCGAACGCGATGTTCCGCCACAAGGATCTGGCCGAGCTGCGCGACGAGACCGAGGAAGACCCGATGGAGCTGGAGGCGAGCAAATATGATCTCGCTTACATCAAGCTCGACGGCGACATCGGCTGCATGGTCAACGGCGCGGGCCTCGCGATGGCGACGATGGACATCATCAAGCTCAACGGCATGTTCCCGGCGAACTTCCTCGACGTCGGCGGCGGCGCGTCGAAGGAGAAGGTGACGGCGGCGTTCAAGATCATCCTCTCGGACCCGGCGGTGAAGGGCATTCTCGTCAACATCTTCGGCGGCATCATGCGCTGCGACATCATCGCCGAAGGGATCGTGGCGGCGGCCAAGGAAGTGAATTTGCAAGTGCCTCTGGTGGTTCGGCTGGAGGGCACCAATGTCCAGCAGGGCAAGGACATTCTCGCGAATTCGGGTCTGGCGATCGTGCCCGCGAACGATTTGGGCGATGCCGCCAAGAAGATCGTGGCGGAGGTGCAAAAGGCGGCGTGAGCCGGGAGTGGGCGTGATGGCGGACAATGTCGAGAATCTGGTGCTCGAACATCTGAAAGGCTTGCGCGCGATCGTCGATCGGATCGAGCGGCGGCTCGAGGATCATACCAACCGCCTGAGCAATCTGGAGGGCGGACAAGCCGCGATCATCCAGCATCTCGCCCATCTCTCGGCCACCGACGCCGCGCAGCAAGTTTCGATCGACAAAATGGACGCGCGGCTCGGGCGGATCGAACGCCGCCTCGAACTCAACGACTGATAGGAGCGACATTGATGGCGGATAATGTCGAAAACTTGATGCTCGAGCATCTCAAACGCTTTCAGGCGACGCTCGACAGCGTTCAGCGTGATATCCGCGAGCTGAAAATCCGCCAGTCGGAAACGCACACCGCCGTGCTGGCGCTGCGGCGTGATCAGGTGAGCGATGCCGAGGTGACGGCGCATATGCAGGCACAGATGGACCGGTTCGGCGAACGGCTCGATCGGATCGAGCGCCGGCTCGATCTCAACAATTGAGGTAGAAAATGAAAATACTCGTCCCCGTCAAGCGCGTGCTTGACTATAACGTGAAGCCCCGCGTGAAGGCGGATGGCTCGGGCGTCGATCTCGCCAACGTCAAAATGTCGATGAACCCGTTCGACGAGATCGCGGTCGAGGAAGCGATCCGCCTGAAGGAAAAGGGCGTCGCGACCGAGGTGATCGCGGTCTCGATCGGCGAGGCCAAGGCGCAGGAAACGCTGCGCACCGCGCTCGCGATGGGCGCCGATCGGGCGATTCTCGTCGCCCATGACGGTCCGGTCGAGCCGCTCGCGGTCGCCAAGATCCTGGCGAAGATCGCCGCCGAGGAAGCCCCGGGCCTGGTGATCCTGGGCAAGCAGGCGATCGACGACGACAATAACCAGACGGGCCAGATGCTCGCCGCGCTCACCGGCTGGGCGCAGGGCACCTTCGCCTCGAAGGTCGAGGTCGAGGGCGAGCACGTCAACGTCACCCGCGAGGTCGATGGCGGGCTCGAGACGGTGCGGCTCAAGCTGCCGGCGATCGTCACCACCGATTTGCGCCTCAACGAGCCGCGCTATGCGACGTTGCCCAACATCATGAAGGCCAAGTCGAAGCCGCTCGCGCAAAAGACGCCGGCCGATTACGGCGTCGATGTCACGCCGCGGCTGAGCGTGGTCAAAGTGGTCGAGCCCGCCAAGCGCCAGGCCGGCGAGAAAGTGCCCGACGTGGACACGTTGGTGATGAAGCTCAAGGCGATGGGAGTGGCCAAGTGAAGACGCTGGTTTGGGTCGAGCATGACGGCGCCGCCGTCAAGGACGCAACGCTCGCGGCGGTGACCGCCGCCGGCAAGCTCGGCGAGGTTCATCTGCTGGTCGCGGGCGCGGGCGTTGGCGGCGTGGCGGAAGCCGCCGCGAAAATCGCGGGCGTCGCCAAGGTGCATGTAGCGGACGACGCGGCTTATGGCCATGCGCTCGCCGAAAATGTCGCGCCCTTGATCGTGGGGCTGATGGCCGAGCATGACGCCTTCGTCGCGCCGGCGACGACCGCGGGCAAGAACATCGCGCCGCGCGTCGCCGCTTTGCTCGACGTGATGCAAATCTCGGAAGTGCTGTCGGTCGAGGGCGACAAGACCTTCACGCGCCCGATCTACGCCGGCAACGCGATCGCGACGGTGACCTCGTCGGACGCCAAGCTCGTGCTGACGGTGCGCGGCACCGCGTTCGAAAAAGCGGCGGCCGAGGGCGGGAGCGCGGGCGTAGAGGCGGTGAGCGGCGCGGGCGATCAGGGGCTCTCGACCCATGTCTCCTCCGAACTCGCCAAATCGGCGCGGCCCGAGCTCACCAGCGCGAAGATCATCGTCTCGGGCGGGCGCGCGCTCGGCTCGGGCGAGAAGTTCCAGGAACTGATCGAACCGCTCGCCGACAAGCTCGGCGCCGCGGTCGGCGCGAGCCGCGCGGCGGTCGACGCGGGCTATGTGCCCAACGACTATCAGGTCGGCCAGACGGGTAAGATCGTGGCGCCCGAAGTCTATGTCGCGGTCGGCATTTCGGGCGCTATCCAGCATCTGGCGGGGATGAAGGATTCCAAGACGATCATCGCGATCAACAAGGACGAGGACGCGCCGATCTTCCAGGTGGCGGACATCGGCCTGGTCGGCGATTTGTTCAAGATCGTGCCGGAGCTGACCGAGAAATTGTGAGCGCGGCGGCGACGCTGGCGCGCGAGGGGGCGGTCCGACTCGATCGGGCCGCCCTTGGCGTTTTGGGCGCGCTCGAAGCCGCGCTCGCCGATGTGCCCGCCGGCCAGGCAGGGGTAAGGCTGTGGGGCCGGGCAGGGCTGAGCGAGCTGCTGCACGGCCCGCTCGGCGCACTCGCCGGCACGCTGCTGCCCGGCGCGCGGCCGGTGCGCGCGCTGCTGCTGGACAAGAGCGCGGCGGCCAATTGGGCGCTCGCTTGGCATCAGGACCGCACCATCGCCGTGCGCGCGCGTCACCCGCTACCCGGCTTCGGGCCGTGGACCGTGAAGCGCGGCGTCACTCATGTCGAGCCGCCCTTCGCGCTGCTAGCGCGGATGGTGACGCTGCGCGTTCATCTCGATCCGGTCGATGCCGACAATGCGCCCTTGCTCGTGGCGCCCGGCTCGCACCGGCTCGGGCGGATCGAGGAGGACGCGATCGAGGCGACCGTGGCACGGCACGGCAGCCGCGCCTGTTTGGCGGCGGCGGGGGATGTTTGGGCCTATGCGACGCCCCTTCTCCACGCCTCGGCCCGCGCCGCCCGGCCGCGCGCGCGGCGCGTGCTCCAGATCGATTACAGCGCCGATGCCTTACCGCCACCGCTCGCTTGGCTCGGGGTTTAAATCGACCCATCGCGCCAGTCATGCGTTCTCGAAGAAGGGTGATTTTGGAATTCACTCTTTAGCAGTTCGCAAAATCCTCGACGCTTGATCACGAAGATCAGCGTTTTAACGCTTAATTATCGTTGCTCACCTACATATCGTGCCGAACAAGGGAGGGCGCTATGTGGGTTCGTCTGGCGATTGGCGGCGGTTTGTTGGCGGTGGGCAGCGCGGCGATCGTCATCGATCGTTCGGTCAACTATGTGCAAATCCCGGCACGCGTCGATAAACTCGAAAGTCAATGCCATTTCGAGAAAAAAAGCTTCCGTCGCCGCGAATGGACTCGTGACGGACCTTGCGAGCTGGTCGAGTTGCTCAAGGACGAGCCGGATTTCCGGGAGATGAATCTGATCCGGAACACGAAGGTGGTGGTGCGCTATATTTCGCCGGCCGATGGCCAAACCCATACCGCCGATTATCAACTAGACGGCGATAAGAGCGCCAATGCCTCGGTGCAGGTGAATGGGGTCGTGCAAATTCTGGCGCACAAAACCAAGCCCGATCGGATTATGAAGCTTTAGGGTCTAGACCTATAACTGGCAATGCCCTGGATTGCGCTGGGAAGGCCGCCGGCAAGGAGCGCGGCGCAGACGCGTAGCTGCAGCTACGCGCAAGCAAGCGACGCCGCCGGCGGCTTTCCCAGCGCAACCGCTCACGCGGCGGGCGCCTTTTGGCGCAGAGGCGGCGTCGCTCGTCGGTCACGATGCACGATGCATCGCTCCCTCCTCGCTCCTAGCCCTGCGCCAAAATCCGCTCCGTCCAGGGCGTTGCCAGTTATAGGTCTAGACCCTAAGCCGACTTGGCGCGCAGGCGCGGCGGTGGCACGCTGCGCCCCATGCGCTGGCTCCTCTCCCTCGCCCCGCTCCTGCTCGGCGCGGCGGCCAAGCCCGATGCGGCGACGATCCTGAAGGAGGCGCCCGCCGATGCCTGGGCGACGATCCCGCCCGCGGATCTGCTGGTGATGCGGGTGAAGGGCGCGCGGGTGACGATCTGGCTCGCCCGCAACCTCGCCCCGGCGCATGTCGCCAATATCGAGCGGATCGCGCGCGCCGGCTGGTGGGCGGACGCGACCATCTACCGCGTGCAGGACAATTACGTCACCCAATGGGGCGACGCGACCGAGAAGAAGCCGCCCGCCGCCGGCGTGGCGCGGCCCCCGGCCGAATATGATTGGGCGTGGACGCCGCCCGCCCGCGCGAATCCCTATCGCGATGCCTATGCGGCAAAGACCGGCTTCACCGCTGGCGGCTGGGCGGTGGCGGGGGACGGCAAGCGGCAATGGTTGCCGCATTGCTATGCCATGGTCGGCGTCGCGCGCGATCTCGCGCCCGATACGGGGAGCGGCGGCGATCTTTATACGGTGATCGGCCATGCGCCGCGCCATCTCGATCGCAACATCGCGCTGGTCGGGCGGGTGATCGAGGGGATGGCGGCGCTCGCCAGCTTGCCGCGCGGCGGCGGGGCGCTCGGGGTATATGAGCGCGCCGAGCAGCGCGTGCCGATCAGCCAAGTCGCGCTCGCGAGCGACTTGCCCGAGGGCGAGCGCCCGCGTTTCACTTATCTGCGCCCGCAGGCGCCGGCCTTCGCCGCTTATCTGGAGGCGCGCGCCAATCGCCAGCCGCCCTTTTTCACCGTGCCCGCGAACGCCGCCGATCTGTGCAACCTGCCGGTGCCGGTGCGCGCCGGGTAGCGCGCGAGGCCAAAACGTCGCCCTGGCGAAGGCCAGGGCCTTTATGAATGGAGCGCTTCCCTTGCCACCGGGCCCCAGCTTTCGCTGGGGCGACGCTTGTTGGGTGAGCAGGGCCGCGTCGCGCGCTCAGAACAGCCCGAACACCGCGCCGTTGGCCACCCCGATCCCCTCCGCCGCCGGCACACGCGGTAGGCCGGGCATCGTCATCAGCTCGCCGCAGATCGCGACGACGAAGCCCGCCCCCGCCGCGAGCCGCACCTCGCGCACCGGCAGCGTGAAGCCGCTCGGCGCGCCGAGCAGCGTGGGATCGGCGGAAAAGCTGTACTGCGTCTTCGCCATGCAGATCGGCAGCGCGCCGAACCCCGCCTGTTCCCAGCGCGCGAGCTGCGCCGCGACGCCGGGGGCGAAGGCCACGTCTTGCGCGCGATAAATCCGCCGCGCGATCGTCTCGATCTTGGCGGCGAGCGGCAGATCATCGGGGTAGAGCGGGGCGAACGCGCTCGGCGCCTCGGCCAGCGCCACCACGGCTTCGGCGAGCGCGGTCGCCCCCGCGCCGCCCTCGGCCCAGTGGCGGCAGCGGATCGCTTGCGCGCCCGCGCTCGCCGCCGCGTCCTCGATCGCCGCGAGTTCGGCCGCGCTGTCGCCGGGGAAGAGGTTGATCGCGACCACCACCGGCACGCCGAAGCCGCGCAGATTTTCGATATGGCGCGTGAGATTGGCCGCCCCGTGCGCGACCGCGCCCGCATCCTCGCGCGCCAGATCGACCTTGGCGACGCCGCCGTTCATCTTGAGCGCGCGCGCGGTCGCGACGAGCACGGCGGCGGCGGGCGCGAGCCCCGCCTGGCGGCATTTGATGTCGAAGAATTTCTCCGCGCCCAGATCGGCGCCGAAACCGGCTTCGGTGACGACATAATCGGCGAGCCCTAGCGCCGTGCGCGTCGCGATCACCGAATTGCAGCCATGCGCGATATTGGCGAACGGCCCGCCATGGATCAGCGCCGGGGTCCGCTCGAGCGTCTGGACGAGATTGGGCTTGATCGCCTCGACCAGCAGCGCCGCCATCGCGCCATCGGCCTTCAAATCGGCGGCGGTCACCGGCCGGCGATCGCGCGTCTCGGCAACGATGATCCGGGCAAGGCGCGCGCGCAAATCGTCGAGATCTTCGGCAAGGCACAGGCACGCCATCACTTCCGAGGCCACGGTGATGTCGAACCCGCCGCTGCGCGGATAGCCATTGGCGACCCCGCCCAGGCCGAGCGTTACCTCGCGCAGCGCGCGGTCGTTCATGTCGACGACGCGGCGCCAGCTCACCCGGCGCGCGTCGATGTCGAGCGCATTGCCCCAGTAAAGATGATTGTCGATCAGGCTGCCGAGCAGATTGTGGGCGGCGGTGATCGCGTGGAAATCGCCGGTGAAGTGGAGGTTGATGTCGACCATCGGCGCGACTTGCGCGCGCCCGCCCCCGGTCGCGCCGCCCTTGGTGCCGAAACACGGGCCGAGCGAGGGCTCGCGCAGCGCGAGCATCGCGCGCTTGCCGACGTGCCCTAGCGCGTCGGCGAGGCCGATCGAGGTCGTCGTCTTGCCCTCGCCCGCCGGGGTGGGGTTGATCGCGGTGACCAGGATCAGCTTGCCGGGTGTGGCCGGCGCGGGGAGGCGCGCGATATCGAGCTTCGCCTTGTGCCGGCCATAGGGCTCGATCGCGTCTTCCGGGATGCCCGCGCGCACGGCGATCTCGGCGATGGGGGCGAGCGGGACGGTGGCGGCGATTTCGATGTCGGTTGGCATTTTTCCCCCTTGTCGCGCCTGGACCGGCCCCTCACCCAACCCTCTCCCCCAAGGGGGAGAGGGCTAGCGCTTCGCGCTACTCACCCAACCCTCTCCCCCCAAGGGGGAGAGGGCTAGCGCCCCGCGCTACTCACCCAACCTCCTCCCCCACGGGAAGAGGGCTAGCGCCCCGCGCTGCGTAAAGCCCTCTCCCGTTTACGGGAGAGGGTTTGGGTGAGGGCCTTTCGACTTCCCAAGCCTCACCCGTCGCTCACCCGCTCGATATCGGCGCCCACCGCGCTCAATTTCTCTTCCAGCCGCTCATAACCGCGATCGAGGTGATAGACGCGGTTGACCTGCGTCTCGCCCTCCGCCGCCAGCCCGGCGAGGATCAAGCTCATCGAGGCGCGCAAATCGGTCGCCATCACCGGCGCGCCGATCAGCCGATCGACCCCGCGCACCACCGCCGTGCGGCCCGAGACGCGAATATCCGCCCCCATCCGCGCGAGTTCGGGCACGTGCATGTAACGATTCTCGAAAATCGTCTCGGTCAGCACGCTCGCGCCGTGCGCGCGGGTGAGCAGCGCCATGAACTGCGCCTGCATGTCGGTCGCGAAGCCGGGGAAGGGCGCGGTCGAGAGTTCGAGCGGCGCGATGCCGTTCTTGGCCGAGACGTGGAGCACCTCCTGCCGCTGCTCGATCTCGACGCCCGCCGCCACCAGCGCGTCGACCGTCGCCTGCATCTCGCTCGCGCGCGCGCCGACCAGATCGAGCGTCCCCCCGGTGATCGCCGCGGCACAGGCATAGGAGCCCGCCTCGATCCGATCGGGCATCACCGCATAGGTCGCGCCGTGCAGCCGATCGCGCCCTTCGATTTCGAGCGTTTCGGTGCCGATCCCCTCGATCGCCGCGCCCATCGCGACCAGGCAGCGGCAGAGATCGACGATCTCGGGCTCGCGCGCGGCATTGTCGATCCGGGTCGATCCGGCGGCGGTGACGGCGGCCATGATCGCATTCTCGGTCGCGCCGACCGAGACGATCGGGAAGCTCACCCGTCCGCCCGGCAACCGACCCTGGGGCGCGACCGCCTTCACATAGCCGGCGGCGAGCTCGATCCGCGCGCCCATCGCCTCGAGCGCCTTCAGATGCAGGTCGATCGGCCGGTTGCCGATCGCGCAGCCGCCGGGCAGCGACACCGTCGCCTCGCCCGCGCGCGCGACGAGCGGCCCCAGCACCAGGATCGAGGCGCGCATCTTGCGCACGATGTCATAGGGCGCGACGGTCGAGGTCAGCCGGCTCGCGCGCAGCGTCATCACCCGGCCGAAATCCTCGGGCCGCGCGCCTTCGATCAGCGTCGAGACGCCGAGCTGGTTGAGCAAATGCCCGAAGGTATCGACATCGGCCAGGCGCGGCAGATTGCGCAGCGTCAGCGGCTCCTCGGTCAGCAGCGCGCAAGGCATCAGGGTGAGCGCGGCATTTTTCGCGCCGGAGATGGGCAGGCGGCCGGCCAAGCGATTGCCGCCGCGGATCAGGATTCGGTCCATCCCCGCGCTTCTAGAGCGAAATCATCGCCGGTGGAATCACCCCTGGGGCGAGAAATTCGATCACAGCGCCGCGCGCCAGCGGCGGCGACCCGCGCCCGCCGTGATCGCGACGATCGAGCCGAGCCTTGATCGACTTTAATGCACATAAGCTTGCCGACTGCTTTGACACGCCAATAATCAAGGGCTTGGGAAGGCCAAAAGTGGCGACAGGGAGTTTGGCGGACCGGTTGGGGCGACTGGTGCCGCTCAGGGAAGAAGAACGCGCGGCGCTCGCCGCGCTGGGGGCGCGCGAGCGCAGCTATCGCCGGGGCATGACCTTGCAGCGCGCGCAGGAGCCCGTCGCCGAAATCTATGTGCTCCAGCGCGGCATGTTGATGAGCTATATGCTCACCGGCGAGGGCAGTCGGCAAATCTTGCGCTTTTATTTTCCGGGCGATTTGGTGGGCATGGCCAATCTCGCTTATGGCCAAGCGCCCGAGACGATCGCCGCGCTGACCGATGCGAGCGTCGCGCCGGTCGAGCGCGCCGCGCTCGGCGCGCTGATCGCCGCGCATCCCCGGCTCGGCGCGCTGCTGCTGGCGGACGCGCAGATGGCGCAGGTGGCGCTCGCCGATCGGCTCGCGTCGCTCGGGCGGCATTCGGCCAAGGCGCGCGTCGCCGGGGTGCTCGTCGAACTGCGCCGCCGCTTGGGGGAGAGCGGCGCGACCAATTTCACGCTGGGGCTGACCCAGGAAGAAATCGGCGACGCGACCGGGCTCACCGCCGTCCATGTCAACCGGATGCTGCGGCTGCTCGCGCAGGAAGGGTTGATCGAGCGCGACGGCGGGCGCGTGCGGCTGATCGACCCCGCCGGGCTCGAACGCGCGGGCGGCCAGGGCGCGCGCCCCGCGCATGATCTCGACTGGCTGCCGCCCGGCTGACGCCTCTGGCCCGGCCGACGCCTCTGGCGCCGCGCGCGCCGCGCGATTAGCAAGCGGGGATGATCGCCTATCTCAAGGGCCGGCTCGTCGCGACCACGGCCGACCATGCCATCGTCGAGCTGAACGGCGCCGGGCTCCAGGTCAATTGCTCGGCCAAGACGCTGGCGAGCCTGGGGCCGGCGGGCGAGCCGGTGCTGCTCCATACCGAGCTGCTGGTGGGCGAGGATTTCCTGCGGCTGGTGGGCTTCGCCAGCGCCGCCGAGCGCGATTGGTTCCGGCTGCTCACCGGGGTGCAGGGGGTGGGGGCGCGGGTGGCGCTCGCGATTCTCTCGACGCTCGCGCCCGACGAATTGTCGCGCGCGGTGGCGGCGCAGGACAAGGCGATGGTCGCGCGCGCGAACGGGGTCGGCCCCAAGCTCGCCGAACGGATCGTGCGCGAGTTGAAGGACGCGGCGGGTCCGGCGCTGGGGCTCGCGGCGAGCGGGGCGGGGGTGGCGCCGACGGGCGAGGGCGCGACGCGCGACGCGATCTCGGCGCTGCTCAACCTGGGGTTCAAGCCCGCCGAGGCGAGCGCGGCGGTCGGCCGGGCAAGCGAGGAATTGGGCGACGGCGCGAGCCTGGACGCGCTGGTCCGGCTCGCGCTCAAAAAAGCCGCGCGTTAGAGCGATTTCCAGGCAGGTGGAATCACCTGCTGACTCGGAAATCGCGGCAAATCATAGCTCTAGAGCGGCGATCCGATGCAATCGGATCGGAAACCGCTCTAGGCTTCTTCTTCGGCGTCCTCGTCTTCCTCGGCCGCTTCGCCCGAATCGATCAGCGCCTGGCCGAGCGCGCTGACCTTGTCGGCGACCTTTTCGTCATCGCAGCGATCGGCGAGCTTCACCGTCGCCGGGCCGAGCTTGCCGAGCAGCTTTTCGACCTTTTCGGGGTTCGCCTCGTCCTTTTCGAGCTCGGTCGCGAGCTTGTCGAGATCGCCGCGCAGCCCCTTGGCGCCGGGCAGATCGAGATTTTCCACCTCGCCCAGCCATTCGCGCACCAGCTTGGCGCCTTGCTTGGGGCTGGTGTTCTCGAGCCCCTTCTCGATCGCATTCTCGGTCGCCGTGAAACGCTTGGCCATCGGTGTTCTCCTCGGGTTCGGGGGAGCGAACCCGTTGAAGCTTTGGACGTTCCCTCGGCCGTTCGCGAAGCGTGGATTGGCGCTCGCTAAGGGGGTATGAGGAGGGCATGACGCATATCACCATCACCATGCCCCCCGCGCTACAGCACTGGATCGAAGCGCGCCTCGCCGAAGGTCATTATGCCGATGCGGCCGATTACTTGCGCGATCTGGTTCGCCGCGATCGGCAGGCCGCCGATACCGATCATCACCGGTTACGCGGCCTGATCGAAGAAGGGCTGGCTTCCGGCATTTTGCCCGACGAGCCGGAGGACGTGCTCAAGGAGATCATGGCGCGTCTGCCGAATGCATAAGCTGCGGTTGAGCCGAGCCGCCGGGCGAGACCTAGTTCAAATCCAGGAGCGCGGCTTGGAGGATTTCGGCTTGGATGCCGTCCGCAAGCATATGGCCGGGTTCGAGGATCGCTTCGCCTTGCTTCGCCGGCATCCCCTCGCCGGCGAAGCGCGGCCGGAATTGGGCGCGGCCACGCGCAGCCTGGCGCACCGGCCGCATCGAATATTTTATCGCTATGTCGGCGGCGAAGTCTTGATCGTCCGCATCCTTCACGCGGCGATGGACGAACGCCGCGCGCTTGGAGCGCAAGGATGACCGCCCCCAACCCCCTCACCACCCCCACCCGCCAGGCCGACGACGCCGATGCCGCGCTGCGCCCCAAGACGCTCGCGGATTTCGTCGGCCAGCAGGCGGCGCGCGAGAATCTGCGCGTGTTCATCGCGGCGGCCAAAGCGCGCGGCGAGGCGCTCGACCATGTGTTGTTCTTCGGACCCCCAGGGCTCGGCAAGACGACGCTCGCGCAGATCATCGCGCGCGAAATGGGGGTGGGGTTCCGCGCGACGTCGGGGCCGGTGATCGTGAAGGCGGGCGATCTCGCCGCGCTCCTCACCAATCTCGAAGAAGGCGACGTGCTGTTCATCGACGAGATTCACCGCCTGCCCCCCGCGGTCGAGGAAGTGCTCTATCCGGCGATGGAGGATCGCGCGCTCGATCTGATGATCGGCGAAGGGCCTTCGGCGCGGTCGGTGCGGATCGAGCTGCCGCGCTTCACGCTCGTCGGCGCGACGACGCGGCAGGGGCTGCTCACCACGCCGCTGCGTGATCGCTTCGGCATTCCGGTGCGCCTCAATTTCTACTCGGTCGACGAGCTGGAGCGGGTGGTGACGCGCGCGGCGGGGCTGCTGGGTCTGGGCATCGCCCCCGATGGCGCGCGCGAGATCGCCGCGCGCAGCCGGGGGACGCCGCGCATCGCCGGGCGGCTGCTGCGGCGGGTGCGCGATTTCGCCGATGTCGCGGGGCTGGCGGTGGTCGATGCCGGTCTCGCCGACCGCGCGCTCACCCGGCTGGAGGTCGACGCGCTCGGGCTCGACGCGATGGACCGGCGCTATCTGACGATGATCGCCGATGTTTATCGCGGCGGGCCGGTGGGGGTGGAAACGCTCGCGGCGGGCCTGAGCGAGCCGCGCGACACGATCGAGGAAGTGATCGAGCCCTATCTGATCCAGCTCGGCCTGATCGCCCGCACCGCGCGCGGGCGGTGCCTGAACGCGCTCGGGTGGAAGCATTTGGGGCTCAACCCGCCGGCGGGGGCGCAAGAGGGGTTGTTCGAGTAACGCGGCGGCGGGTCGCCGGCTCGCCCCCCGAAAAACCCCGTCACCCCCGCGTAGGCGGGGGTCCATTCGGGCTGGCCGCGCTCTCGAGCTATCGACGGACGAGACCCGTTCCCCGGCAAGGGACGGCGCCATCACGACACCGGCCAGCCGGAATGGCTTCCCGCTTTCGCGGGAATGACGAGGGTAATGAACTGCGTTCGCTGGGTTCTTGAAGGAACCCAGCAACGCGCGCGCCCCTCACACCACCGCGAGCGCCTGATCGAAATCGGCGATCAAATCTTCGGCATCCTCGACCCCGATCGAAATGCGCACCAGATTGTCGGTGATCCCCAAAGCCGCCTTGCGCGCCTCGGGCACGGACAAATGCGTCATCCCCGCCGGATGGCTCGCGAGCGTCTCGGTGCCGCCGAGCGACACCGCGAGCTTGGCGATCTTGAGCGCGTCGAGGAAGCGGAACGCCTCGGCCTCGCCGCCCTTCAAGTAAAGCGAGAAGGTCGAGCCCGCGCCGCTGCAATGACGGCGGTAGATATCGGCCTGGCGCTCGTCGGGGCCGTCTTCCAGGAATCCCAGATAGCCCACCCGCTCGACCTTGGGGTGATCGCGCAGGAAAGCGCAGACCTTCTCGGCATTCTCCCCCGCGCGCGTCATCCGCAGTTCGAGCGTTTCCAGACTCCGCAACAGCATCCAGGCGGTGTTGGGATCGGTGATGGTGCCGATCGTGTTGCGCATCAGTCGCACGACATCGATCTGCGCCTTGGAGCCGAGCAGCCCGCCCGCGACCAGATCCGAATGGCCGCCGGCATATTTCGTCAGGCTATAGATCACCATATCGGCGCCGTGCTTGAGCGGTTGGTGCCACAGCGGCCCGAGGAACGTATTGTCGATCGCGATCGGCGGCTTTTCGGCGGCGTTGGCGAAGATCGCGTCGCGGCTCGCGCGCACCGCCTCGACATCGACGAGCGCGTTGGTCGGGTTCGCCGGGCTTTCGAGATAGATGAGCGCGACGCGCCCCGTCGCCGCCTTGCTCAGCACCGCGTCGATTTCCGCGCGGGTGGCGCCCGCCGGAAAATCGAGGAAATGGACGCAGAAGCGGCCGAGCACGCGCGCGATCAGCGTTTCGGTCGCGGCATAAAGCGGCCCCGAATGGACGATCGTATCGCCCGGGCGCACCAGCGAGAGGAACAAGGTCGCGATCGCCGACATGCCCGAGGAGAAGGTGAGCGCGTCCTCGGCCTCTTCCCACACGCTCAGCCGGTCCTCCAGGATTTCCTGGTTCGGCCCGTTGAAGCGCGAATAAACGAGCCCCTCGGCGCCGCCCGGGCGCTTGCCGGTCACGCCCTCGAAATGGCGCTTGCCGGCGGCGGCATTGGGGAAGACGAAGGTCGAGGTGAGGAAGATCGGGGGCTTGAGCGAGCCTTCGGAGAGCATCGGATCGAAGCCATGCCCCATCATCAACGTCGCGGGCTTGAGCTTGCGCCCGCCGATCGTGTCGACATCGGGCTTGGGCCGCGCGCGCGGGGTGGCGCCGGTGAGATCGGCTTCGGTTTCCTGGGTCATCGGGTGGCTCCCTATGTGATGGCGCCTCTAGTAACGCGCGAAACCGATCGCGGCTATGGCGCTTGGCGGGGCGATGCTTGGGAAAAGCGGGGGTCTTGGTGGTCGGTTGCGCGCCGATGGCTCGAGGCCCCAGCTTTCGCTGGGGCGACGTTCTGGAGCGAAGCACGTCATGCCGGCGAAAGCCGGCATCTCCCGGCTATGCGCCGAGCCCGATCAAGCTGATCTGCCGGCCATAATCGCTCTCGCGCGCGTGCGTCGCGCGGCGATAGCTGAAGAAACGATCGGCATCGGCATAGGTATCGAGCCCGAGCGCTTCGATCCGCGCCACCCCCGCCGCCGCCAGCCGCGCGGCGACATAGCCTTCCAGATCGAACTGATGATGGCCTGGCCGCCCGGGCGAGAAGAAGCGCTCGGTTTCGGGATCGGCGGCGGCGAAGCGGGCGAGGAAGGCGTCGTCCACCTCATAGCTCGCGCGCGCGATGCACGGGCCGATCGCGGCGGCGATCCGCGCGCGATCGGCGCCGAGCGCGACCATCGCCGCGACCGTCGCCTCGCACACCCCGGCGAAGGCGCCCTTCCACCCGGCATGCGCCGCGCCGACCACGCCCGCCTCGCGGTCGGCGAGCAGCACCGGCGCGCAATCGGCGGTGAGGATGCCGAGCAGCAGCCCGGGCGTGGCGGTCACCATCGCGTCGGCGCGGGGGCGTTCCTCGAAATCGATCGGGCCGGTCACCGTCACCACCTCGGCCGAATGGACCTGAAAGACGGTGACGAGGCGCGCCCCCGGCGCCACCGCCGCGACCGCGCGCGCGCGATTCTCGGCGATCGCCGCCGCTTCGTCGGCCGAGCCGGTGCCGGTGTTGAGCCCGGCATGAACCCCGGTCGAAACCCCACCGCGCCGGCCGAGAAAGCCGTGCTTTACGCCGTATAGCGCCGCCGCCCGGATCACCTCGACGCTCATAGCTCCAGCCGCATGATATGATCCTCATCGGCGTGATCGCCGACCATGAAGGCATAGGTCTGGACGAACCGGAACCCATAGCGTTCATAGAAGCGCCGGGCGCGGTGGTTATCGGTGAAGACCGAGAGGTAAAGCTCGTCGGCGCCGCGCGCGCGCGCCTCGGCGATCGTCCAGTCCATCAGCCGCGCGGCGAGGCCGGTGCCGTGCCAGGGTTTGAGCACGTAGAGCTGGCGCAGCTCGATCGGTCGCCCGCGCGGGGAAAAAGGCAGCGAGGGCGGGCCGAGCTTGGCATAGGCGACGAGGGCGCCTTCATCCTCGGCGACGCGGATCGCATAAGCCGAATCGGCGAGCTGCGCCGCCCAGCGTTCGGGCGCATGATTCTCCAGGAAAGCGGCGAGGTTTTCGGGGGTGTAGAGATGCCCGAAGGTCTCGACGAAAGTCGCCTTGCCGAGCGCGGAAAGCGCGTCGGCCTCGTCGGCGCGAGCCCCGCGCTCGATCATGCGAACCCCGCGGGGGCGGGCCAGCCGGGGGCGGTCGCGGCGAGCACCTTGAACAAAGTCCCCATTTGATCGGGCGCGACCAGCCGTTCGCGATCGGGCGCCACGCGCGGGCCGAGCGCGGCGGCGCGCGCGTCGATGCCGAGCGCGGTGAGGAAGGCGCCCTGCGTTACCGGCCCGTGCGGCACCGCGCCCCCGCTCGCGAGCGCCGCGGCGAGCGTGCCGAAATCGACATGCGCGGTCAGATCATGCTCGCCCGGCGCCTCGAACGGGTTGACGAAGGCGTGCGCGCGCACCGCCTGCAGCGTCTCGCCGATCGCGGGGCCTTCATAGCCATAATCGATCGCGAGCAGCGCCCCGCCTTGCGCCTGGAGTCGCCCGGCCAACGCCCGCGCGATATTGACGCTCGCCGGGCTGGTTTCGATCACCGCGCCGGGCGGCGCCGCGCGGAGCGCTTCGGGGATGACGCTCTCGGGCACCCGCGCGCCCGCGATCGGGAGGAAAAGCGTATCCTGGCAGGCGACCAGCCGCTCGTGCCAGCCGGCGGCGCCGCGCACCAATTGCCGGATCGGCAGCGCGTCGAAAAATTCGTTCGCCACGATCAGCAGCGGCGCATCGTCGGGCAGCGTCTCGATCGAATCGTGCCAGATCGCCTCGGGCAGCCGGTCGGCTTGAGCGGCGCGTAGAATGGGGCTCGTCTCGACCAGATGCAGCGCCGGCGCGAGCCCCGCTTTCGCCATCGCCCGCCGCGCGTCGAGCGCGAGCGTCCCGCGCCCCGGCCCCAGCTCGACATAATGCGCGGTCGGCCGCCCGGCGCGGTCCCACAGATCGGCGAGCCACAGCCCGATCAGCTCGCCGAACATCTGGCTCACCTCGGGCGCGGTCACGAAATCGCGCCCCAGCGGATCGCGCGTCGCATAATAATGGGCGTTGGCGGCGGCCATGTAATTGGCGATCGACATCGGCCCCGCGAGGGTGATCGCCCGCGCCAGCCGTTCGGGAAGCGCGCCCTCGCTCATGCCACGCTTTGCTGCCCCGCGATGCTCTCGATCCGTTGGCGCCGGCGCTTGGCGGTCGCGATCAGATAGGCGCCGCCCAGGATCATCGGCACGCACAGCCATTGGCCCATATGGATGCCGCTCTTCACCAGCAGCACGTCATAGACCGGGTAAAAGGGGTTGCCGGGATCATAGAATTGCGCGTCGGGCTCGCGGTAGAATTCGACGATGAAGCGCGCGACGCCATAGCCCGCCAGGAACAGCCCGACGAGCATCCCCGGCTGATAGCGCGCCTTGGTCCGCCAAAACGCCCACCACAGCAGCGCGAACAGCAAAATGCCCTCGAGCCCCGCTTCGTAAAGTTGGCTCGGGTGGCGCGGCACGTCGAGCGGGGTGCGTGGGAAGACGATCGCCCAAGCGACCTGGCTCGGCTTGCCCCACAGCTCGCCATTCACGAAATTGGCGATGCGCCCGAAGAACAAGCCAAAGGGCACGCAGCAGCTGAGATAATCATGCACGCGCAGCCAATCGAGCTTGTGCGCGCGCGCGAAGAGCATGATCCCGATCGATGTGCCGATCGCGCCGCCGTGAAAGCTCATCCCCCCGTCCCACAGGCGGAAGATCTTGAGCGGCGCGAGGAACATGTCGGGCGCGTAGAAAATCACATAGCCCAGTCGTCCGCCCGCGATGATGCCGATGGTCGCATAAAAGACGAGATCATCGGCGTGGCGCCGCGCCATCGGCGCGCCGGGGCGGGCGATGAGTTTGAGCAGATACCAATAGCCGACCAGGATGCCGGCGATATAGGCGATCGAATACCATTTGATATCGAACGCGAAACTGCCCAACCGAATCGGAATCGCGACCGGATCGATGCCCAGATCGGTGAAGCGCAGATGCCGATCGGCGGCGGCGATGAGAGACAGGATCAAGGCTTTTCCCCAGGCTGCGCCGCCTCCATAAGGGGCCAAGGCCGCAAGACCAAGAGGAGAGACTATGCCGACGGTGCTCGACCAACGCATGGACGCGGTGTTCGCCGCGCTCACCGCGCCGGGGGGCCAAATGCCGCTCACCCAGGTGATGCGCGACGGGCGCGATTACCCCGCGATCGCCGTCGCACCGCCGGCCTTGCCCTATTATTTCGCCCATTTCTGCGCCGAACATGCCGACAAGACTTTCCTGGTTTCGGGCGAGGAGCGGTTGAGCTTCGCCCAGGTGCACGACATCGCCCAGCAGGTCGCGCGCGCGTTGGTCGCGGGCTTCGGCGTGGCGAAGGGCGATCGGGTGGGAATCGCGATGCGCAACTCGCCGAGCTGGATCGCGCTCTATATGGGCGTGCTGATCGCGGGCGGCGTCGCGACGCTCCTCAACGGCTGGTGGCAGGCGGGCGAGCTGGCCGAGGCGGTGGCCGAGGTCGATTGCCGGCTCGTCTTCGCCGACGCGCCGCGCGCCCAGCGTCTGGCCGAGGCGGCGGGGGTGAATGCCGAAGTCGTGCCGATCGACGACCGGCTGCCGCTCGCCGAGGCGCTCGGCAAGGTGATCGCGCGCGGGCGCGACGATGCGACGCTGCCGATGCTGGGGCCGGACGATCTCGCGACGATCCTGTTCACCAGCGGTTCGACCGGGCGCTCCAAGGGCGCCTATAGCGATCACCGCGCGGTGACCCAGGCGGTGTTCAATTATCTCGCGAGCGCGCTCACCATGCTCGCGCTCGCGACGCAAGACGGCGCGGGCCTGCCGAGCGCGCATGCCACGCTGCTCACCGTGCCGCTCTTCCATGTGACGGCGGAAGTGCCGGTGTTCCTGCAAAGCTTCGCGATGGGCCGCAAATTGGTGCTGATGCCCAAATGGGACGCCGAGGAAGCGATGCGGCTGATCGAACGCGAGAAGATCACCTATTTCGTCGGCGTGCCGCTGATGAGCTACGAAATCCTCACCCACCCTCGGCGCGGCGATTATGATCTGTCGACCGTCACCGATTTCGCCGCCGGCGGGGCGCCGCGCCCGGTCGAGCACGTCCGCCGCTTGAACGAGGAAATGGGCGGCGGCAAGCCGCTGATCGGCTATGGCCTCACCGAGACCAATGGGGTGGGCTGCGGCAATTTCCGCGACAATTATCTCGCCAAGCCCAATTCGACCGGCCGCCCCTCGCCGCCGCTCGTCGAATTGGCGATTCTCGACGGCAACGAGCGCCCGGTGCCGACCGGCGAACGTGGCGAGATCGCGATTCGATCGATCTGCAACTTCAAAGGCTATTGGAACAACCCGCAGGCGACCGCCGATGCGTTCACGTCCGACGGTTTCTTTCTGACCGGCGACATCGGCTATGTGGACGAGGACGGCTATGTCTTCATCGTCGATCGCAAGAAGGACATCATCATCAGGGGCGGCGAGAATATCTCGTGCCAGGAAGTCGAGGCGGCGCTTTACGAGCACCCGGCGGTCGCCGAATGCGCGGTGTTCGGGCTCGCCGACGAGCGGCTGGGCGAAGTGCCCGGCGCGGTGGTGCTGATCCGCGCGGGCGAGGTGATGGACGCCGAGGCGCTGTGCGATTTTCTGGAAGCGCGGATCGCCAAGTTCAAAGTGCCGGCGAAAATCTGGCTCGCCGACGCGCCGCTGCCGCGCCTGGGGACCGAGAAGATCGACAAGGTGGCGCTGAAGGCGACCTATCGCGCGCTTTGGGCGGAGCGGGCGGTGGCTTAGCGCCGGCCACCCCCGGTTCCACCGTCATTCCCGCGAAAGCGGGAATCTCTATCGCCGCCGCGCGGCATGACCGATGACGGTTGCCGGATTGGGGCGACTGGGCGCCAGTGTCATTTCTCCAACGTCATTTCTCACGCAAAGACGCGAAGGCGCAAAGAATCTTCGCGTCTTCGCGTCTTCGCGTGAGATTGGCCCGGTCTGCCCGAAGGGATTCCCGCTTTCGCGGGAATGACGGCAATTTGTCGATGGGTAGCGCGACTAAAGCTGTTTGCGATCACACGGAATAAATGGCTCGACGGAGAAAGCTCCTCCCCCATAGGGGGAGGGGGGCGTAGGCGGGCAAATCACCTGCCGGGGGCAGGTG
Source organism: Proteobacteria bacterium SG_bin5 (assembly GCA_002083475.1). Taxonomy (GTDB): domain Bacteria; phylum Pseudomonadota; class Alphaproteobacteria; order Sphingomonadales; family Sphingomonadaceae; genus Sphingomonas. Next base: position 14,683 of record LWDI01000004.1, on the reverse strand, counting down.
ATCCGCCGGAGCCCGGCTTGCGAAGCAAGCCGGTGGTCGCGCAGCGAATGGTGGAGGGGTATCGCCCTCGAACTGCCGGGGGCACCCCTCCACCGCGCTTCGCGCGGTCCCCCTCCCCTTTCAGGGGAGGAGCGAACCGGTTCAATCGCAAGCGGCTCTAATCCCGCCGGTTCAGCCGCAGCGCCACCGAGCGCGCGTGCGCGGGCAGCCCCTCGGCTTCCGCCAGTGCCACCGCCGCCGGGCCGATCTCGGCGAGCCCCGTGCGCTCCAGCGCCAGAAAGCTCGTGCGCTTCATGAAATCGAGCACCGACAGCCCGCTCGAAAAGCGCGCGCGGCGGCCGGTGGGCAGCACATGGTTGGGCCCCGCGACATAATCGCCGATCGCCTCGGGCGTGTGGCGGCCCAGGAACACCGAGCCGGCGTGGCGCACCCGATCGAACAGCGCCCGCGGGTCTTCGACCGCCAGCTGGAGATGTTCGGGCGCGAGCGCGTCGATGAGCGGCGGCACCGCGTCGAGCGGCGCGACGATGATCGCGCCATGAGCCTCCCACGAAGCGCGCGCGACCGCTTGCGTCGCGAGCGTCGCCAGATGCGCCTCGACCTCGGCGGCGACGGCTTGCGCGAAACCGGCATCGTCGGTGAACAGGATCGATTGGCTGGTCGGGTCATGCTCGGCCTGGCTCAGCAGATCGGCGGCGGTGAGCACCGGGTCGTTGGCGCCGTCCGCCACCACGACGATCTCGCTCGGCCCCGCGACCATGTCGATCCCGACCACGCCGTAAAGCTGGCGCTTGGCCTCGGCCACCCAGGCGTTGCCCGGGCCGGTGATCACGTCGACCGGCGCGATGCGATCGGTGCCGAAGGCGAGCGCGGCGATCGCCTGCGCGCCGCCGACGCGCCACAATTCGTCGACGCCGGCGACATGCGCGGCGGCGAGCACCAGCGGGTTGACCGCGCCGCGCGGGGTGGGGGTCACCATCACCAGCCGCTCGACCCCCGCCACCTTGGCGGGGAGCGCGTTCATCAGCACCGAACTGGGATAAGCCGCGCGCCCGCCGGGGACATAGACGCCCGCCGCGTCGACCGGGCGCCAGCGCGCGCCGAGCCGGATGCCGGCTTCCTCATAGGTCGCGTCCTCGGGCCGCTGGCGCGCGTGATAAGCGCGGATGCGCGCGGCCGCGAGATCGAGCGCCGCGCGCAAATCGGGGGCGAGGCCCTGATAGGCCGCGCGCCACGCGGCGGGCTCGATCCGCCAGCCGCTTTCGTCGAGATCATGCCCGTCGAACTGGCGGGTGAGCGCGCGGAGCGCGGCGTCGCCCTCGGCGCGGACGCGCGCGATGATCGCGGCGACGTCGCGCGAGACGTCCGCGTCGGCCTCGCGCCGCGCGCCGACCAGCGCGGCGAAGCGGGCGGGGAAATCGGGGTCGGTGGTGGTTAGGTGGAGCATCGCGTTCCTCTAAAATCCTCCCCAAGCTTGCTTGGGGAGGGGGACCATTTGCCGCAAGGCAAATGGTGGAGGGGCCGTCCCGGCCGCGACCGTCGCTTGCCCCTCCACCGTGCTGCGCACGGTCCCCCTCCCCAGGCAAGCCTGGGGAGGATCGGGCCGCGCCAGCCTCACCCCACCGCCCCGCGAAACGCCTCGACCAGCGGCACCAGCTCGGCGCGCGTCTTGAACGCGGCGCGGTTGACGATCAGGCGGCTGGTGACCTCGGCGATCACCTCCACCTCGACCAAGCCATTTTCCTTGAGCGTGCGCCCCGAACTCACCAGATCGACGATGCGCGGCGCGAGGCCGAGCAACGGCGCCAGCTCCATCGCGCCGTTCAACTTCACGCATTCGGCCTGCACGCCGCGCCCCGCGAAATGCGTTTTGGTGACGTGCGGATATTTGGTCGCGATCCGTACATGGCTCCAGCCGCGCGGATCGTCGGTTTCGGCGAGCGCGGCGGGCTCGGCGACCGACAGCCGGCAATGGCCGATGCCGAGATCGACCGGCGCGTAAAGCTCGGGATAAGCGAATTCGAGCAATACGTCGGAGCCGACGATGCCGATTTGCGCGGCGCCGTGCGCGACGAAGGTGGCGACGTCGAACGCGCGCACGCGGATCAGCTCGATCCCCGGCTGGTTGGTCTTGAAGCGCAGCGCGCGCGCGGCCTCGTCGGCGAAGGCGGGTTCGGGCTCGATCCCGGCGCGCGCGAGCAAGGGCACCGCCTCCGCCAGGATGCGGCCCTTGGGGACGGCGAGGATCAGCGGCTCGGCCATGGGACGCGGCGCTTTACTTGCGCGCTCCGCCCGGTGCAAGCTGGCGTCGGCCAGGAGACGCGCGATGACCAGCGAAGCCAATGTCCGGGGCGCCTTCCGCATCCAGGAACATTATTGCCGCACGATGGACGCGCCGATCTATGCGCGGCTGTGCACCGCGATCGCCGATGGCTTGACGCGCGACCACGCGATCGGCCGCCGCCTGCTCGATTGGTCGGGCGAGCCAACGAAGGACGCGCTGCCCTTGCGCTTCATCGGCGGGCTGCACGCGCTGGTCCGCGCCGGGGCGGATGCCGGATTGGCGGCGGTGTTCGCGGGCGACGTGACCGCGCCCGAGGCGATCGCGGGCGTGCTCGACCGCGTGTGCGCCGAGCATCACGCCGCGCTCGACCCCTGGCTCGACGGGCCGCCGCAGACCAACGAGCCCGGGCGCTCGGCGGCGCTGATCCTCGGGCTCGCCGCCGTCGCCGCGCGCGCGACGCCGCGCTTGGAGGTGCTCGAGATCGGCTCGAGCGGCGGGCTCAATCTGCAGATCGATCGCTATCGCTTCGTGCTCGGCGGGGTGGCGCTGGGGCCCGAGGAAAGCCCGGTGACGATCACCCCCGAATGGCGCGGCCCCCCGCCCGAGATCGCGCCGTTCGAGATCGTCTCGACCCGGGGCTGCGACGTCAACCCGCTCGACGTGACCGATCCGGCGGTCGCGGCGCGGCTCGCCGCCTATGTCTGGCCGGAGACGCCCGAGCGGCTGGCGCGGCTCGAACGCGCGATCGCGATGCTGCGCGCGCGACCCGTCGACCTGGCGCGCGCCGACGCCGCCGATTGGCTCGAAGCGCGGCTCGCCGAGCCGCAGGAAGCGGGGGTGACGCGGGTGCTGATGCATTCGGTCGTTTGGCAATATCTGCCCGAGGCGGTCGCCGATCGCGTCCGCGCGGCGATGGCGGCGGCGGGGGCGCGGGCGAGCGGCGAGCGCCCGCTCGCCTGGGTGGCGATGGAGCCCAATCGGGCGTTCGCGCAAATGCTGCTCTCGGTGCGGGTGTGGCCGGGCGCGGCGGCGCGCGAGATCATCGCGCATTGCCACGCGCATGCGGCCTGGATCGAACCCGGCCCGCCCGGGCCGAGCGAGGCGGGGGCGCCGTCGGGGGCCAAGATCGAGCTTTAGGGTTCGCGCGCGGTTTTGGTTCGCGCGGAGGCGCGGAGGCGCGGAGGGGCCGCGTTCGCGGCCTGCTGGAACGTTTGACCATCCGCCCAGAGAGCGTCGCCCCAGCGAAAGCTGGGGCCTTTACGAACCGGCGCGCTCCGGTTGCTCAAGGCCCCAGCTTTCGCTGGGGCGACGCTGGAAAGGTCAAACACGTCTCTGCTCGGCGTCCTCCCTCCGCGATCTCCGCGCCTCCGCGCGAACCCCATGGCTCGCGCGCGACCGCCGAAGCCAACCCCCGTCGCACCGCCAGGCGAACGAAAATTACCGGACCCCAACTAACCCGATCTTAGCCCCCGCTCGCCTAAGCCTCCGCCCCAGGAGGAGACATGCGCTACCCGCTCATCGCCCCGCGCCCACCCCGGCTGAGCGCGCATCGCGACGCGCTCGAACGGCTCGAGGCGTCGGGGCAGTTCAGCAACAACGGCCCCGAGCTGCGCGCGTTCGAGGCCGAGGCGACCGCGCGGCTGTTCGGCGGGCGCGGCGCGACGCTCGCGGTCGCCAATGCCACGCTCGGGCTGATGATCGCGATCCGCCAGGCAGCGGGCTGGCTCCCCGAGCCCGGCGCGCTCGCGCTGATGCCGAGCTTCACCTTCGCCGCCACCGCCCATGCCGCGCTCTGGGCGGGGCTCACGCCCTTGATCTGCGACATCGACCCCGAGGACTGGACCGCGAGCGCCGCCGAGGAAGAACGGCTGATCGCGCGCCATGGCAGCCGCATCGCGGTGGTGGTGCCCTATGCCACTTTCGGCGCGGCGATCGACCTGACGCGCTATGCCGCGCCCCAGCGCCGCAATATCGGCGTGGTGATCGACGCCGCCGCCTCGCTCGGCACGCTCGATGCGGCGGGCCAAGGCTTTGGCGCCGACGCGCCCTTCGCGGTCGTCCATTCGATGCACGCGACCAAGACCTTCGCGGTGGCCGAAGGGGGGCTCGTCCATTCGGGCAACGTCGCGCTGATCGAGCGCTTGCGGGCGATGGCCAATTTCGGTTTCGAAGGCGGCCGCAGCGCGGCGATGCCGGGGTTGAACGCGAAACTCCCCGAACTGCTCGCGCTCGCCGCGCGGCTGAAGCTCGCCGAGTTCGAGGCGGTCGCCGAGAACCGCGCCGCGATCGAGGCGGCGTATCGCGAAGAGCTCGCCGATTTCACCCTGCAAGCGCCCCGAGGCGCGCGCCGCGCGCAGCAATTCATGCCGGTGCTGCTCCCCGAAGAGGCCGCGCGCCGCCGCCCGTTGGTGCTCGCCGCGCTCGCCGAGGCGGGGGTGCAGGCCGGGCATTATTTCAGCCCCCATCTCGCCGAACAGCCCTTTTTCAAGGCCTCGGCGCTGATCGAGCCGACCCCGGTCGCCGATCGAATCGCGGCGCGCGTCGTCTCGCTGCCGATCACCGACGCGATGACCGCCGACGACGCGCGGGTAATCGCCGCGCGCCTCCGCGCCGCCTGCACCGCGAAGCCCAAGGTCACGGCCCTTCCGGCGCGCGCGCGGCGCTTCGCGGTCGCCAAGACGATGATCGTCGGCGCGGGGCCGGCGGGGACGGCGGTGCTCACCGCCGCCGCCAAGGCCGGGCTGCTCCCCGAGCTCGCCGAAGGGCTGATTCTGGTCGAGCGTGACGACGTCGTCGGGCGCGGCCGGCTCGGCGATTATGCGATCACCTCGGACAGCAGCGCGCAGACTTTCCTGACGGCGGTGAAGGACAATCCCGTCCCCGAACTCGCCGCACTCGCCGATCATCCGGCGGCGCGCACCGTCGCCCATTTCAGCGACGCGCTCGGCGTGCCCCTGGTCGATGCCGGGCCGCTTTTGCGGGTGACGGGCGAGCGACTCGCCGAGCTGGTGACGCGCGAGGGCGGGGCGGTGCTCACCGGGCATGAGGTGCTCGGCGCCGAGCGCACCCCCGAGGGGCCGTGGCGGGTGCGGCTGCGCGCGCGCGCGACGGGCCGCGAATTCGAGCAGCTGACCGATACGCTGGTGCTCGCGACCGGCGGCCATCAACCGATCGCGCCGATCGCGCGCGCGCGGGTCGCCGGCGCGCCGCTCGCCGTGCTGGCGGGCGAGCGGTTGATGCGGTCGGACGAGGTGCTGGCGCTCGGCGGCATGGCCAAGCTCGTCGATCGGCTGGCGGGGAAGCGCGCGCCCAAGGTGGTGGTGGTCGGCGGCTCGACCAGCGCGCTCGCGACCGTCGCGCTGTTGCTCAAGACGATCCCCGCGCTCCCCTTCGGCGCGGGGGCGATCGGCTTGCTCCACCGCCGCCCGTTGCGCCCCTTCTACCCCAGCGCCCAAGCCGCGCATGACGACGGCTTCACCGATTTCGGGCCGGAGGATATTTGCCCGGTCTCGGGCTTCGTCTATCGCCTCGCCGGCTTCCGGCTGGAGGCGCGCGAGTTGGTGCTGCGGATGCTCGGCGTCAACGGCCGCGCGCCCGATCCGCGCGTGCGGCTCCACCGCATCGATCAAGACGAAGCGGGCGCGCAGCAGCTGGTGCGCGAGGCCGATGTGGTGATCGGCGCGCTCGGCTATCGCCCGCGCGCGCTGCCCCTGTTCGATTATGGCGCGCGCCCGATCCGGCTCGCTGCCGAAGCGGGCGGCACGCTGGTCGATCGTCACTGCCGGGTGATCGCGGCCGACGGGCAGCCGGTGCCGGGCGTGTTCGGCATCGGGCTCGCCGCCGGCTTCGTGCCCTGGGGCAAGCTCGGCGGCGAGGCGAGTTTTCGCGGGCAGGCGAACGGCCTGTGGCTGTGGCAGAACGACGTCGGGCTGATGATCGTCGAACAGCTGCTCGCACAAGGCGCGCGGGCGGTCGCGTGAGCCCGGCGGTTAGCGTCATCATCGCCGCCTATAATGGCGCGGCGCTGATCGGCGCGACGATCGAGAGTTTGAAGGCGCAAAGCCTCGCCGATTTCGAAGCGGTGATCGTGGACGATCGATCGACCGACTCGACCCGCGACGTGCTGCGCGCGATCGACGATCCGCGCTTTCGCGTGATCGAGGCCGAGACCAATCAAGGCCCGGTATACACCCGCAACCTGGCGCTGGCGCACGCGCGCGGGCGCTATATCGCCGCGCTCGATCAAGACGATCTGTGCGCGCCCGATCGGCTCGCGGCGCAGCTGGCGTATCTGGAGGCGAACCCGCGCGTCGTGCTGGTCGCCGCCGCCGCCGATGTGCTCGAAGATGGCGCGCTCTCGCCCTCGCCGCTGCCGGCGGTGACGACCCCGGCGCTGGTCGAATGGATGCTCTGCGTGTGCAACCCGCTCGTCTGGTCGAGCGTGATGATCCGCGGCGACGTCGCCCGGCGGCTCGATCCTTTCACCCGGCCCGAAATTCTCTATGCCGAGGATTTCGATCTCTATCACCGGCTGAGCGCTCATGGCCGGATCGCGCGGCTCGACACGCCGCTGCTCCATTATCGCCGCCACGCCGGGGGCGCCTCGCAGCGCTATACCGACACGATGCAGGCGAGCGCCACGCGGGTGCTCGCCGAACGCCATGCGGCGCTGCTCGGGCAGGCGGCGGCGGCGGGGGCGGGGCTGCTGGTGCGCCACGTGATGCTGGGCGCACCCGTGCCCGATCGCGCGACGCTCGCGCGGCTGGGGGACCTGCTCGCGACGCTCCAGGCGGCGTTCCTCGCCCAGGCGGCGCCGAGCGCCGAAGACCGCGCGCTGATCCGCTGGCAGACCGCGCGGCTGTGGGCGCAGATCGGGCGTTCGGGACTGCGCGCGGGGCGGCTGCGGCTCGCCGATGTGCTCGCGGTGCGTCCCGATCATCTGGGGCTCGGCTATGCCGGGCTCGACGCGCTCGTCCATGCGCGGCTGGTGGGGGCGGCGCGGCGCTGGGTCGGCAGGTAAGCGCCGGGTTGATCGATTTTCTCGATCGAATTCATGAACGAAATTTCACCCCGCCCCCACTAAAAGACCAGGCGCGCGCGCTTATTTTGTTGGGGTCGCTGGAAACTGCCCCCTGCCGGCGACTTCGTGCGGCGGCGTCTGGTAGCTCCCCCCCTGGTCCGGACGCCGCCCTTCGCACGATCCTGGCGCCGGCCATTCCCCCCATGGCCGGCGCCACGCATTTTCCCCGCTCGCGCCGCCCCGATCGGCGCGCTCTCCCGCCAGGCGCTTCTCCCTAGGCCTCAGCCGGGCGCGGCGGCGCCGATCGTCAACACCGCTTTCAGCCCCGGGCCATTGTCCTCGAGCGCCAAGCTTCCTTCGTGCAAATGCGCGACGGCTTCCACTAGGGAAAGCCCTAAGCCCGAACCCCCCGGGCGTCGCGCCGGATCGAGCCGGCCGAAGCGTTGCAGCGCCTTGCCGCGCGCCTCGGGCGGGATGTCCGGGCCGTCATCGGCGACCCACAGCCGCGCGCCGCCCGCCAGCGCCGCCGCGCCGAGCTCGATCGTGCCGCCGCCCTCGGCATAAAGCGTCGCATTCTCGATCAAATTGCCCAGCGCCTGGAGCAGCAGCTGGCGGTGGAGCCGCGCCGTGATCCGCGCCGGCGCGCGCACCCGGATCGCGAAGCCGCGTTCCTCGGCGAGCGGGCCGTAAACCTCGGCGAGATCGTCGAGCAGTTCGACCAGATCGACCGGGGCGAATTGATCGCGCCCGATCCCGGCCTCGGCGCGGCTGATGAGGAGCGCGGTCGAAAGCATCGCGAGCAGCTGGTCGGCCTCCGCCATCGCCCGGTCGAGCGCGGCGCGGGCGGTCGGATCATGGGTGCTCGCCGCCGCCTGATCGACCACCGCGCGCAGCCGGGTGACGGGGGCGCGAAAATCATGCGCGAGGCCATCGGTCATCATCCGCAATTGCGAGACGAGCCGCTCGATCCGATCGAGCATCGCGTTGATCGCTTGCCCCAGCCGATCGAAGGCGTCGCCGCTCGCGTCGGTCGGCACCCGGCTCGCGAGCCGCCCGTCGGCGACCTCGCCCGCGGTCGCCACCATCGCCTCGATCTGCCCGGCGAGCAGCCGCCCGAGGATGAGCGCGCTGGCGAGCGCGAGCAGCAGCCCGATCACCAGCCCCGTCGCCGCCGCTTCCTCGGTGGTGAGCGCGAGCGCCGCGCTCGCCGCGACCGAGCGCGCGATCAGCAGCCGCCCGCGCGGAATCTCCCAACTCGTCACGCCGAGCGGCTCGCCGCCGTTCAACCCCGGCAGCGTCACCACTTGCCAGCGCGTGCGCATCGGCACGCGCGCGGGCCAGGCGGGCAGATTGCCCGCGAGCCGCCGCCCGTCGGCGCCGAGCAGCAACAGCAGCGCGCGGTCGCGCGGCGTGCCGGTCGGGCGGCTGTGATCCGCCACCGCCCGGATCAAGGCGGGCATGCCGCCGTCGAAGAAATGCGTCATCAGCTCGCGGCGCAACCCGTCGACGCGCTCGCGCTGATCGGCGCGGATCGCCGCGTCGCTCGCCTGCCAGACGAACAGCAGCACCCCGCCGAACACGGCGAGCTGAAAGCCGAAGGCGAGCAAGACGAAACGCGCGATGCGCGAGCGGAACCAGCTCAGCTCAGCTCTCCATGCTCAACCGATAGCCGGCGCCGCGCACCGTGTGGAGCATCGGCCGCGCGCCCTCGTCGATCTTCTTGCTCAGCCGGCTGATATGCACGTCGATCACGTTGGTACCCGGATCGAAATGATAATCCCACACGCCTTCGAGCAGCATCGTGCGGGTGACGACTTGCTCGGCATGGCGCATCAGATATTCGAGCAAGCGGAACTCGCGCGGCTGGAGATCGATCGCGCGCCCCGCCCGCCGCACCTTGCGCGCGAGCAAATCCATTTCGAGCTCGCCGACCGCGAGCTTGGTGACGGGGGCGGGGCCGCTGCCCCCGGCGCGGCGCAGCAGCAGGTTCAGCCGCGCGAGCAGCTCGGCGAAAGTGAAGGGCTTGACGAGATAATCGTCCGCGCCCGAGGTGAGCCCGCGCACGCGATCCTCGGGCGTGGCGAGCGCCGAGAGAATCAGCACCGGCGTCGCGATGCCCGCGGCGCGCAATGCGCCGAGCACCGCCATGCCTTCCATCCCCGGCAGCATCCGATCGAGCACGATCGCATCGAAACTGCCGTCGCTCGCCAGGAACAGCCCGTCGCGGCCGTTGGTCGCCCGATCGACGGTGAAGCCGGCCTCGCCCAAGCCCTTGGCGACATAAGCGGCGGTCGCGTCATCGTCTTCGATCAGCAGAATCTTGCCGGTCACCAGGGAAATCCTCTTGCGCGCGGCGCGCCTTAGCGCGGGCGCGGCGGGCGCGAAATGACAAAACGGTAAGCTAGGTGCCACCCGTGGGCAACGCCCCGCGCGCTAGGGGCAGACGTGGTGGCGTCGCCCGTCGCGGGCCGGTAGGAGCAAGATGACCAAGCCCGTGTTCTTCGATCCCAGCGGCGGCCGCAAACGCTGGTCGCAACGCGCGCTCGCGGCGCTGGCGCTGCTCGTGCTGGGCGCCGCCTTGTTCTTCGCCTTCACGCTGATCCAAGTCTCGGCGCAGGCCGAGCTGCCGCTGGGGTTCGAGCGGTTGCAGGCGGCGCCGTTGAGCAAGCAGCTCAACCGAGTCGGCGCGCGGCTGCGCTCGGACGCGCGCGGGATGGGCTGGCTGCCCCGGCGCGACCATCCGGCGACCGGCGCGGCGATCAACCTGGGCTTTTACGTGCCCTGGGACCCGTCGAGCGCGTCCTCGCTCCAGGCGCATCTGGGTGAGCTCGATTGGCTCGCCCCGGCGACGCTCAGCATCACCGGCGGCAAGCAATTGCTGACCCAAGTGCAAGACCCCCGGCTCGCGCGCATCCTGGCGGGTGCGGCGCGCCGCCCGGTGCTGCTGCCGATGGTGCAAAACGCCGCGGACGGCGCGTGGGACGGCGCTGGCGCCGCGCGCCTGCTCGCCCAGGCGCCGCAGCGCCACCGGCTCGCCCAGGCGCTCGCCGCCGCGATCGTCGCGCAACGCGGGCAGGGCATCGTCTTCGATCTCGAATCGCTCCCGCCCTCGGCGCTCGGCGATTATCGGCGGTTGATCACCGAGACGCGCGCGTTGCTCCCCGCCGGGCGCCAGCTCGTCGCGGTCACGGTGCCGGCGGGCGATCCCGATTGGAAGCTCGAGGATTTCGAGCGCGTCGCCGATCGCGTGATCCTGATGAATTATGACGAACATTGGCAGACGGGCACGCCGGGGCCGATCGCCTCGCAGCCCTGGTTCGTCGAGCAAGTGCGCCAGGCGGTCGCGCGGATCGGCGCGGGCAAGCTGATCGTCGCGGTCGGCTCCTATGCTTATGATTGGCCCAAGGGCGGCACGGCCGAAGCCGAATCGATCGAGGAAGCCTGGCTCGACGCGCATGACAGCGGCGGCAAGATCGTCTTCGACAAGGCGAGCGGCAACCCCGGCTTCGGCTACGAGGACGAGCAGGGCCGCCACCATGACGTGTGGCTGCTCGATGCCGCGACCGCCTGGAACCAGTTGCGCGCGGTGCGGGCGATGGGGGTGAGCGGGGTCGCGCTGTGGCGGCTGGGGAGCGAAGACCCCGATTTCTGGCGCGTGCTCAAGAATTTCCGCCAAGGCACGCCGCCCGATCTCCGCCAGATCAAGGAACTCACCAACACCGATATCGAGGGGCCGGGCGAGATTTTGCGGATCACCGCCACGCCCCAGGCGGGCAGCCGCCAGCTGCGCTTCGATGCGCGCGGGCTGATCCGCGACGAGGATTATGTGCGGCTGCCGACGCCCTATGTGGTCGAGCGCACCGGCGCGCGCGACAAGCTCGTCGCGCTCACTTTCGACGACGGCCCCGACGCGCATTGGACGCCCAAGATCCTCGACATCCTCCAAGCCAAGCACGTCCCCGCGACTTTCTTCGTGGTGGGCGAGAACGCGCTCGAAAATCCCGGGCTGCTGCGCCGCATCGTCGCCGAGGGCAACGAACTCGGCAACCATACTTATACCCACCCCAATCTCGCGCTCGAAAGCGATGGCGGCAGCCGGATCGAGATGAACGCGACCCAGCGGCTGATCCAGGCCTATGTCGGCCGTTCGACCAGGCTGTTCCGCGCGCCCTATTTCGGCGACGCCGAGCCGAGCACCGCCGACGAACTCGGCCCCGCGCTGATCGCCCAGGCGCAAGGCTATACCGTGGTCGGGCTCCACGCCGATCCCGACGATTGGAAACGCCCGGGCGCCGATGCGATCGTGCAGCGCACGGTCGACCTCGTGACCCATCCCACGCCCGAGCGGTCGGAGAATATCGTGCTGCTCCACGATGGCGGCGGCGAGCGCCAGCAGACGGTCGACGCGCTGCCGCGGATCATCGACGCGCTCCACGCGCGGGGCTATCGCTTCGTGCCGGTGTCGACGCTCGCGGGGCTCTCGACCGACGCGGTGATGCCGCCGGTGCGTGGCGAGGATCTGGCGCTGGTGCGCGCCGACGTCGGCATTTTCATCATCCTCGCGCTGCTCGAAATCGGGCTGCGCTGGATTTTCTTCCTGGCGATCGGCTTCGGCATCGCCCGCGCGCTGCTGATCGCCGGCCTCGCGCTCACCGCCCGCCGCGCGGCGCCCGCCGATCCCGAGCATCGCCCGAGCCTGTCGGTGATCATCCCGGCCTATAACGAGGCGCGGGTGATCGAAGCATCGGTGCGGCGCGTGCTCGCGAGCGATTATCCCGGGCTGCAGCTGATCGTCGCCGACGATGGATCGAAGGACGAGACCAGCGCGATCGTGCGGCGCGCCTTCGGCGACGATCCGCGCGTGACCCTGCTCACCCTCGTCAACGGCGGCAAGGCCTCGGCGCTCAACCGCGCCCTGCGGCTCGCGCGCGGCGAGGTGATCATCGCGCTCGACGCCGATACCCAGTTCGAGCCCGACACCATCGCCAAGCTCGCGCGCTGGTTCGGCGATCCCGCGATCGGGGCGGTGGCGGGCAATGCCAAGGTCGGCAATCGCCACAATCTCGTCACCCGCTGGCAGGCGGTGGAATATGTGACCGCGCAGAATCTGGAGCGGCGCGCGCTCGCCCGGTTCGACGCGATGCTGGTGGTGCCGGGCGCGGTGGGGGCATGGCGCCGTGCGGCGCTCGACGCGGTGGGCGGTTATCCCGAGGATACGCTCGCCGAGGATCAGGATCTGACGATCGCCATCCAGCGCGCGGGCTGGCGCGTCGCCTACGATACCGACGCCGTCGCCTGGACCGAGGCGCCCGAGACGTTCCGCGCGCTTTCCAAGCAGCGCTATCGCTGGGCGTTCGGCACGCTGCAATGCCTGTGGAAGCACGCCGGCGTGGTCGCGCGCGGGCGGCCGCGCGGGCTCGCCTTCATCGGCATGCCCCAGGCCTGGCTGTTCCAGATCTTCTTCGCCGCCGTCTCGCCGTTGATCGATCTGGCGCTGGTGACGTCGGTGGTCGATACCGCCGTGCGCGTCGCGCAACATGGCTGGGCGCAGACCCAGAGCGACGTGCTGACGATGGCGGGCTTCTGGCTGGTCTTCACCGCGATCGACGTGCTGTGCGGCTGGGTGGCGTACCGGCTCGACGCACGCGAGCCGCGCTATCCGGTGCTGCTGCTGATCGCGCAGCGCTTCGCTTATCGCCAGCTGATGTATTGGGTGGTGCTGCGCGCGATCCGATCGGCGGTGGCGGGCTGGTCGGTGGGTTGGGGCAAGCTGGAGCGCACCGGGCGGGTGGCGCCGGCTTGAGGGTTATCGGTTCAGGCGGACCTGCCCGCGAAGACGAAGGTTTTTGTTCGCGCGGAGGCGCGGAGGCGCGGAGCTCCGGCAAAAATACAAATGGTGTCGCCCCGGCGAAAGCCGGGGCCTCGTGCCAATGCCGCGCCCCGCTAGCTTGAGGCCCCGGCTTTCGCCCGGGCGACGCTAGGGCGAAGCGGGAGGGCTATCGCCGCCGAGCGCATTCTCCGCGTCTCCGCGCCGCCGCGTGACCCCAAAGCCCTCAAGCCGCCACCAGCTCGGCCGGCTCGGTCGCGGCGATCCATCCGCCGCCGAGCACGCGCTCGCCGGCGTAGAGCACCGCCGCCTGGCCCGGCGCGACGCCATATTCGGGCGCCTCGAACACCAGCCGATCGCCCTCGAGCCGCGCCGGCACGGGCTTGGCCAGCGAGCGCACCTTGGCGGTGAGCGGCCCCGCGACGTCGCCGCCGAGCCAGTTCATCCCCATGAGCCGCGCCGCGCGCACGCCCAGCGCCGCGCGCGGGCCGACCACCAAGCGCTGCGTCTCGGGCTCCAGCCGCAGCACGTACAGCGGCTCGGGCGTGCCGCCGATCTCGAGCCCGCGCCGCTGGCCGACGGTATAATGGATCAGCCCCTTGTGCCGCCCGAGCACGCGCCCCGCCTGATCGACGATCTCGCCGCCCGCGGCCGCGTGCGGGCGCAGCTTCTTGACGAGCGAGGCATAGTCGCCATCGGGGACGAAGCAAATGTCCTGGCTGTCGGGCTTGGCCGCCACCCCCAGCCCCAGTTCGGCGGCGATCTCGCGCACGCGCGGCTTGGGCAGGCCGCCCAGCGGAAAGCGCAGATAATCGAGTTGCGCGCGCGTCGTCGCGAACAGGAAATAGCTCTGGTCGCGCGCCGGATCGAGCGCGCGGTGGAGTTCCGGTCCCTCGGCGCCTGGCACGCGGCGGACGTAATGGCCGGTCGCGAGGCAATCGCCGCCCAGTTCGCGCGCCAGGCTGAGCAGATCGGTGAATTTCGGCCCCATATTGCATTTGATGCACGGAATCGGGGTGCGGCCGGCGAGATATTCGTCGGCGAAATCGTCGATCACCGCTTCGCGAAACGCGCTTTCGTGATCGAACACATAATGCGCGATGCCGAGCCGATCGCACACCGCGCGCGCGTCGCGAATGTCGCGACCGGCGCAGCAGCTCCCCGCGCGGCCCACCGCCTCGCCATGATCGTAAAGCTGCAAGGTGATGCCGATCGTCTCCGCGCCCGAGCGCGCGGCGAGCGCGGCCACCACCGAACTATCGACCCCGCCCGACATGGCGACGACGATGCGCCGCCCCGCGAGCGCGCCCAGTTGAAAATCCACGTCCATCGCTCGCGCAGATAGGCGCGCGCGCCCCTTCTGCAAAGCCGCGCGGCTTTACCGCTCCTTCACGCCCAGCGCCTAAGGATCGGCGGTCAAGAGAAGAACCATGGACCTGAACCCCAGTAGTTTCGATTTCGCCGAACCCTTGCGCCGCCCGCCGCCGCTCGCGCTGCTGCTCGCCGCGACCGCCGCGCGCCAAGCCGCCTCGGCCACCGCGCGCCGCGCCCA
>LWDI01000003.1:6291-6460 GCA_002083475.1 Proteobacteria bacterium SG_bin5 | reverse complement strand
CTCAGCGGCTCCGGCCCCAATGGGCGGATCGTGAAGGCCGATGTCGAAAGCGCCACGCCCGGCGCCGCGCCGGCCAAGGCCGAAGCCGCCGCGCCGACCCCCGCGCCGGTCGCTCAACCCGCGCCCGCGCCGGCCCCCGGGCCCAAGCCCGCCGCCATCCCCGATATTC
>LWDI01000003.1:0-6277 GCA_002083475.1 Proteobacteria bacterium SG_bin5 | reverse complement strand
AACGTGCGCAAGACGATCGCGCGCCGCTTGACCGAATCGAAGCAGCAAGTGCCGCATATCTATTTGACCGTGGACATCCGGCTCGACGCGCTGCTGAAGCTGCGCGCCGATCTGAACGCGGCGCTCGCGCCCACCGGCGTCAAGCTCTCGGTCAACGATCTGCTGATCAAGGCGCTCGCCGTGTCGCTGATCCGCGTGCCCAAGTGCAACGTGATGTTCACCCCCGATCAGCTGATCAGCTTCAAACGGGCCGATATTTCGGTCGCGGTCTCGGCGCCCTCGGGGTTGATCACGCCGGTGATCGTGGCGGCGGACAGCAAATCGGTTTCCGCCATTTCGACCGAGATGAAGGACCTCGCGGCCCGCGCCCGCGAGCAGAAATTGAAGCCCGAGGAATATCAGGGCGGCACCGCTTCGCTCAGCAACATGGGCATGTTCGGCATCAAACAGTTCGAGGCGGTGATCAATCCGCCCCAGGGGATGATCATGGCGATCGGCGCGGGCGAGAAGCGGCCTTATGTGATCGACGACGCTCTCGCCGTGGCGACGGTAATGTCGGCGACCGGCAGCTTCGATCACCGCGCGATCGACGGGGCCGATGGCGCCGAGCTGATGCAGGCGTTCAAGGCGCTGGTCGAAGCCCCGCTCGGCATGATCGCCTGAGCGCCCGAGCTCATGGGACGTCATGTCGCGATCGAGCTGTTGCACATCGCCGCGGGCATCGCGCTCGCGCTGCTGATGGCGTGGGGCGCGGCCTGGGCGGTGCCGCTCGCCCGGCACGATATTTGGACGGTCGCCGCCTTCGCGGTGGTGGCGATCCTGCTGCTCGGGCTGCGGCAACTCGCGCGGGCGCATGCGCGCGATCGCGGCCATGGCTGAAGCCGCGCCCCAGGGCGAGCCGATGATCCGCGCGACGGTGATGCCCGCCGACGCCAACCCCTATGGCACCGCTTTCGTCGGCTGGATCATGGGGCAAATGGCGCTCGCGGCGGGGGCGCTCGTCTCGCGCGAGGCGCGCGCGCGGGCGCCGGTGGTGGCCGCCGACGGCTTCAGCTTCACCGCCCCGCTCGCGGTCGGCGACGAGCTGAGCGTGTACGCGGCGATCGCGCGGCAGGGCCGGACCTCGTACCAAGTGAGCGTCGAAGCCTGGGGGCGCGGGCGGCACGGCGCGGCGATGGCGCGGGTCGCGCTGGGGCGCTTCACGCTGGTCGCGACCGAGCCGCGCGATTGAGCGGCCGCGCGCGCACGCTTATGATGGCGCGCGGAGTGATGATCCATGAAAATGACGATCGACGCCTTTCGCGCGCAATTGCTCGCCGCGAGCGGCTTCCGCCGCGCCGATGGGCGCGCGGGCACGGTCCATGAGGCGATTTTCCCGAGCGACGACACCGTCTCGCGCTACGCGCGCGAGAGCAGGCGG
This sequence comes from Proteobacteria bacterium SG_bin5, assembly GCA_002083475.1. GTDB lineage: Bacteria > Pseudomonadota > Alphaproteobacteria > Sphingomonadales > Sphingomonadaceae > Sphingomonas. The sequence continues at coordinate 4,857 of LWDI01000003.1, read as the reverse complement.
CCGGCGTGGCAGGCGGGGCTGCCCGATGTGAAGGGGTTCGGCACCGTCACCGATTTGTCGGTGGCGATGGCGAACGACCTCGATCTCGCCGATCTCGTCGCCCAGCGCACGCGCGCGATGACCGCGCCCAAGCTCAAGACGCTGGTCGCGCAGGCGGGCGACGTGCTCGGCGCCTGGGGGGCGACGCTCGAGGCGACGCGCGAGCTTTACGCGGTGCGGCTCGGCGCGGGGGCCGGGGCGGGCGGCGCGACCTTGCTCGAACGCCGCGCCTGGGACGGCGGCGCGCTGCCCGAGGGCTGGACGCTCGAACAAGGCTGGTCGCCGCACGGCCGACGTTGGAAAGCAAGGCGGCGTGATCATGTTGGCCGAGGTTGTTATCTCCGCAGGCAGCGCATAGGCGGGAATTTGTTTGAGCGAGTGGAGATTCGATGTAATTCATAGAACTCCCAATTGGTTGCTAAAGGGCGTTGTTCCACTGAGTCGATAATAGAACTGGATTGGCTGATGATGTTGGACTCGATATACCGTTGGGACCGTAAAACAAAGATCGTCCTTCTTTTAGGGTGCTTAGCTACCGGAACCACGGTAGGACGTACCCTATGTGTGGCAAACAATGACCAAATGATTAGAACAACGATCCTAGACAGAGACATAGCGTATTCACGTCCATACGGCCTTTCTGAAAAACTAAATTCGAAGCAGCCAATTATTGAACAAGATCCTAACTGCTGCCGGATTGTTCGAGCGCGAGGATGGAAACGCGATTGGTATATTCGTTTGTTGCAATATTATGACGTTTTTCTTTTGACGAAAAAGGGAGAGGTGGCTGCGGTTGGCGTTTTCGATCGTTGCGGTAATCATCTCGACTCATTTGTGCCTCGGGGGTAAACATGGTATTTGATCTTCGCAGTTTTGCTGATCGTGTCATAAGCCAATATGTTTACGGGCAAGATGCCGCGCCTCAGAGCTTGTCATTGCCCGAGGCGGAAAGACTAATCCGTGATCGTTCGCTAAAACATCGGCTCAACTCTGCTGGTCGCGTTTGCCGATAAATTCAGATGTCCATATATCTATGGCGAGGATTTGGCACTTGAGGCGACCTAGATTTCTCCCTTTGAGATTTTAATCGAAAGCAGAAATACAAAGCAGCCGATCAATGCTGCCGACTCGAGCTGACGCGCGTCGACCTGGGCTTGCCGCGAACCCGTTTCGACCTCATCCCACCCGCCGCCGACACCCCCCACCGCCCCGCCGCCGAACGTCGCTCAAGCGCGGGCGGCCAATCCGATTGGCACGTGCTCGCCGCCGCGCTTGCCTTGGGCGCCGATATCTGGTCGGAGGATTTGGACTTTTTCGGCGTCGGCGTGCCCGTTCGGACAAGCGCGAACGTTGTCCTCGGCGCCGGCAATAGCGAGGATGGTGATGGCGGAGCGATATGATCTGATCGTGCTGGGTTCGGGGCCGGGCGGCTATGTCGCGGCGATCCGGGCGAGCCAATTGGGGCTCAAGACCGCGATCGTCGAGCGCGAGCGGCTGGGTGGCATCTGCCTCAATTGGGGCTGTATCCCCACCAAGGCGCTGCTGCGGACCAGCGAAATCTATCATTATCTCACCCATGCCGATGCCTATGGCCTGTCGGTCGAGCGCGCGGGCTTCGATCTGGGCAAGATCGTCGAGCGCAGCCGCAAGGTGGCGGGGCAGCTCAACGCCGGCGTCAAGACGCTGATGAAGAAGAACAAGGTCGCGGTGCACGAAGGCAGTGGCGCGCTCACCGCGCCCGGCAAGCTGAAAGTCACCCAGGGCGACAAGGTGACCGAGCTCGAGGCGCCGCACATCATCGTCGCGACCGGCGCGCGCGCGCGCGACCTGCCCTTCGCGCCGGCGGACGGCAAGCGCGTGTGGACCTATCGCCACGCGATGACGCCCGCCGAAATGCCCAGCAAATTGCTCGTCGTCGGCTCGGGCGCGATCGGGGTGGAGTTCGCGAGCTTCTACCGCGACATGGGCGCCGAAGTGACGATCGTCGAATTGCTCCCGCGCCTGCTCCCGGTCGAAGACGAAGAAGTAAGCGCCTTCATGGAAAAGGCGCTTAGCAAACAGGGCATCCGCATCCTCACCGAGGCGGGGATCGAGGGGCTGAAAGCGAGCGACCAGGGCGTCACCGCCGCGATCAAGACCAAGGACGGCAAGACGGCCGAAGAGCAATTCAGCCATGCGATCGTCGCGATCGGCATCATCCCCAATACCGATGGCATCGGGCTCGAAGCGCTCGGCGTCGAACTGGCGCGCGGGCATGTGAAGGTCGACGGTTTCGGCCGCACCAACGTCCCCGGCATCTATGCGATCGGCGACATCACCGGCGCGCCCTGGCTCGCGCACAAGGCGAGCCATGAGGGCGTGGTCTGCGTCGAGGCGATCGCGGGGTTGAACCCGCATCCGTTCAAGACGTGGAACATCCCGGGCTGCACTTATTCGCGCCCGCAAGTCGCGAGCGTCGGGCTCACCGAGGCCAAGGCCAAGGAGGCGGGGCACAAGGTGAAGGTCGGCAAATTCCCCTTCATCGGCAATGGCAAGGCGATCGCGCTCGGCGAGGCCGAAGGCTTCGTGAAAACCGTGTTCGATGCCGAGACCGGGGCGCTGCTCGGCGCGCACATGGTCGGCGCCGAGGTGACCGAGCTGATCCAGGGCTATGTGATCGCGCGCCAGTTGGAGACGACCGAGGCCGAGCTGATGGAAACGGTGTTCGCCCACCCCACGCTTTCGGAGATGATGCACGAAAGCGTGCTCGGCGCCTATGGCCGCGCGCTGCATTTTTAGCGCGCCCGGTCTTTAGTTCGCCGCCCCAAGGCGAGAAGGTGGGGGCAGCAGTGCTCCCCCCACCGGCCGGTTACTGCCCGACGCTCGGGACGAGCTGGAGACCGATCGGGCCTTCGCCCGCATAGTTCATCGTGCCCGAGAGATTGGCGCCGTTCGCGGTGAAGCTGATCGCGGTCACCAGTTGCGTGCCCCGGCAGCCGAGCACCCAAGTGCCGCCCGGATGCCAGGGCGCCTGATCACCGCCCCATTGATTGGCGACGCTATAGGTGTCCGACAGGGTGCGCGTGCCGCGGAAGCCGATCGGGCCTTCGCCCGCATAGGTCATCGTGCCTTCGATCGTGTTGCCGGCGTCGTGCGATTGCAGCGCGAACGCGACCGGGCGCTGATTGTCGCGGCCGCCCAGCAGGAACAGGCCGGCATCGTGCCAGGGCGCTTGATCGCCACCCCATTGATTTTCGCAGTGGTAGCAATTGTTGGTGACGAGCGTGCCGCGAAAGCCGATCGGACCTTCGCCGACATAGGTCATCGTTCCGGTGAAGCTGCGACCGCCATCGCCCGAATGGATGTTCAGCGCGACCGGCAGCTGATTGCCACGGTTACCGATATTGATCACGCCGCCGTCATGCCACGGCGCGCTATTGCCACCCCACTGATTCTGAATCGTATAAACGGTCATCGACATTCTCCTGCCAAGGACGAGACGCGCGTCATCGATCGCCAAAGCGTGAGCTCGAGCGTGACGCGAAATCGAGATTTATATTGTCGTGCAATTGAGACGTGGATTGCGTGCGCCGTCCAAAAGACGATTCGGACGACCCACGGTGTTAATTTATCGATTCGATGTGATCAATCAACCGGTGCTTGGCTTTATTACAATATATGACAGATTATTTAGAGCCAAATTGGTGTGATCCTGGTCTCGCGCGGCGGGCGCCGTGGGGTGCAAAAGCGGCTTGGCGCGGACGGTCGGCACGGGCAGGGTCGCGAGATGGTGAGCGCCGCTCGGACATGGTGGGGTGATGGGGCGGTGGTGATGGGGCGGTGGACGATCGCGGCGGCGTTGCTCGCGCTCGTCCATCTCGCGCTCGGCTGGCCGGGGGTCGCGCCCTATGACGCGGTCACCCAATATGCCCAGGCGCTGAGCGGGCGGTTCGACGATTGGCATCCGCCGCTGATGGCCTGGGCCTGGCGGGCGTTGCTGCCGCTCGGCCCGGGCGCGGCGCCGTTGCTCGTCGCGCAGCTGGGGTTTTATTGGCTGGGGCTGGGGCTCATCGCCGCCGCGCTCGCCGCCGCCGGGCGGCCCCGCGCCGGCGGCGTGGTGCTGGGGTTCGGCGCGCTGCCGCTCTTTTCGGGCTGGGAAATAGTGGTGGTGAAGGACGCGCTGATGGCGGCGTGCTTGGTCGCTGCGGTCGGGCTCGCCGGCTGGTGGCGGCTGCGCGCGCGGCCGGTGCCGCCGCTCGGCGTCCTCATGATCGCGCTGCTGCTGGGCGTCGCGACGCTGCTGCGCGCCAATGCCTTGTTCGCGAGCCTGCCGCTCGCGCTGCTGCTGTGGCGGGCGAAACCGATCGCGCGGTTCGCGCTCGGCCTGGGGGGCGGGGCGGCGCTGATCGCGCTGGTGCCGCTCGTCAACCAGCGGCTGCTCGGCGCCGAGCCGAGCCACGTCTGGCGGACCTTGCCGATTTACGATCTGGCCGGAATGGCGGCGCGCGGCGCGCCGGTGTTGAGCGCGGGCGAGGCGCGGCTGCTGCGTCCGGGCTGCGTCAGTGCCTATTTTTGGGACCCGCTCGGCGACCCCGCGCATTGCGGCGCCTTCGCCGCGCGGCTCGAGGCGCTGCCGCCGCGCGCGCTGGTTTCGCGCTGGGCGATCGGGGCGGCGCGCCACCCGCGCGCTTATGCCGCGCATCGGCTCGCGCATTGGAACGTGACCGAGCGGCTCTGGGTCGGGCGCGACCTGTTCGGCGCGGCGCCGCCCGCCGCGAGCGAGCCCAATGCGCTGGGCCTCGGCTCGCCGGGACCGGCGGCGCGCGTCTGGCAGCGGCT
>LWDI01000002.1 GCA_002083475.1 Proteobacteria bacterium SG_bin5 | reverse complement strand
GCGCGGCGCCGAGCGGGGCGGTGAGCGCGGGCAGCACCGCCTCCAGCGCGCTCTGCGCGGCGGCACTGCGCAAGGCGGGATAAGCCGCCCCCCGCCAGCGCGCGACGCGATCGGCGGCGAGGCCCGCGTGCCCGCCGAACCCCTGGCCTTCCAGCGCCGCCGATAGCTGATCGGGATCGAGCGGCAGTCCCGCCGGCGCTTCGGGCTCCAGCCCCGCATAGATCGTCGCCGTGCGCTCGACATGCGGCGCGAGCAGCGCGAGCAGCGCGCCGCCGTCCACCAGCCCGTGCAGCCGCGCCACGCCATCCAGCGCGTCGCCGGCGGGCAGGACGTGCGTCTGGCGATCGTCGATCATCTGCACGCGGTGCTCGATCGTGCGCAGCAGCGTATAGGCCTCGCTCAGCGCCGCCGCGTCCTCGGGCGCGACGAAGCCGCGCGCGGCGAGCGCCGCCAGCGCGTCGCGCGTCGCGGGGGCGCGCACCGCCGGCTCGCGCCCGCCATGGATCAGCTGGTGGATTTGCGCGAAGAATTCGCACTCGCGAATCCCGCCGCGCCCGCGCTTCAGATCATAGCCCGGCCCCAGCGCCTCGCCTCGGGTGTGATGATCCCGAATGCGCTGCGAGATCGCGCGGATCTCGCGCACCGCTCCGAAATCGAGGCTGCGCCGCCAGACGAAGGAGCGGATCGCGTCGAGAAACGCCTCGCCCAGCGCCCGGTCCCCGGCCGCCACGCGCGCGCGGATGAAGGCCGCGCGTTCCCAGGGGAGCGCCGCCGATTCATAATGCGAGATCGCGGCCGCCACCGGCAGCACGATCGGCGTCACCTCGGGGCTCGGCCGCAACCGCAGATCGACGCGCAGCACATAGCCCTCGGCGTCGCGCGCCTGGAGCAGTTCGATCACCCGCCGCCCGATCCGCACCGCCGCTTCCTCGGGTGCTTCGCGGGCGCGGCGCGGCAGCGTTTCGGGGTCGAACAACAGCAGCGGGTCGATGTCGGACGAATAGTTGAGCTCGCGGCTGCCCTGTTTGCCGAGCGCGATGGCGGTGAGCCCGCGCGGTTCCTCGCCCGGCGCGCGTTCGCGCAAGGCGGCGCGGATCGCGGCATCGAGCGCCCGATCGGCGAAGTCGCTCAACCGCGTGGTGACCGCGCTCAAATCGAGCAGCCCCGCCAGATCGCCGATCGCGACGGTCAATGCGACTCGGCGGCGTTCGATGCGGAGCCGGGTCGCGACGGGCATGGACTCGTCGTCCACCGCCAAGTCGCGGGGCTCGGGAAGCACGCCCGAAGCGAGCTTTGCGGCGAGCACCCCCTCCCGCGCGATCAACTGCGCCAGAAAGGGGGCGTGCGCCTCGGCGCGCGCTAGCGCTTCGGCAAGCTTTTGCCTAAACTGCGGTGGCTCGGCCACATTTTCGGACAAAATGCGCCTCTCGCGTTGCCCGCGCGATTGGGGGCGGCAACAAAAGCGTCATTAGGCCGTTGTTTTCGGCATGTCGACCATGCGGTACAAGTTGAACGAGCAGCGCCAACCGGCGGCCGTGACGCTGCGCGCCCCGCGCGCCGGCGACAGCGTCGCCTTCGCGCTGAGCGCGGCCTTCGACCTCGAAGACGATCTGCCCGATGATTTCGCGGCGATGCTGCAAGAGCTCGACAAGCGCAGCGCGCCGGGGGCGTAGGCGGTCGGGCGGACTCCTTTGCCGCAAAAACCTCGCCAAACCTAAAAACCGTTCGCCCTGAGCTTGTCGAAGGGCCGCCCTTCCTTGCGCCCGCCGATAGAAAGAACGGTGCTTCGACAAGCTCAGCACGAACGGGAAGACCGGCATTAATTGTTGCGCGTTATCACGAGCCGTTCGCCCGTTGGGCGTCCCGCCCCGACCTCACCGATCGCGGCTGAGCGCGTCCACGTCGGACATGATCGTCTCCAGCGCCGATCGCCCGCCGGCGTTGCTGTGGCTGCGCCGCGACGAGAGCATCCCGCCGGTGAGCAACGCCTCCAGCGCCACCCGCCCGCGCGCGACGCGGCTCTTGATCGTCCCCACCGCGACGCCGCAAATCTCGGCAGCCTCCTCATAAGCAAAGCCCCCGGCGCCGACCAAGATCAGCGCCTCGCGCTGCGGCTGCGGCAAATGCATCAGCGCGCGCTGCATGTCGCCCAACTCGACTTGCTTATCCTGCCCCGCCGGCGCAGCGAGGATGCGGTCGGCGACCAGATCGTCCCACTCGCCGCGAAAGCGCGAGCGGCGCATTTGCGAAAGATAGAGATTGCGCAGGATGATGAAGGTCCAGGCTCGCATGTTGGTGCCCGCCTGGAAACGCTTGCGCGCCGCCCAGGCCTTCATCAGCGTTTCCTGCACCAAATCGTCGGCGAGATCGCGGCTGCCCGAGACCGAGCGGCCAAAAGCGCGCAGATGCGGGATCACCTGCGCCAGTTGCGCCTTAAACTCGGCGTCGGAAAGCGCGACGCGCTCGCCCTCGGGCGGGGTTTCGGCGGGGGGCGAATTTGCGGTCACGCGGTCTCCGTCTTCGGCCGTCGATATGATAGGCACGGGGGTGCTCAGCGGCTGCCGGCCCAGAACAAGGCGCCAAAGGCGATCACGATCAGCACGAGCGAGATCGCCAAGATATAGCGCGTCATATGCGGGGTGGCGCCAGCGCGAGCGCGGGTGGCGTTCAGCCGGGTTTCGTCACGGGGTTCAACCATGACCAGCCCAACGCACCGACCCCGTTTTGGGTCCGTAAGCGAAGGAACTTTCGCGCCCTGCCCCCGCCCCCGCGCCGCGATTTCAAGGCCTTACGCCGCCGGCAGCGTCGCCTCGTCGAAGAACAGCGCCTGGCTGATCGCCGCCTTCACCGTCGATCGTTGGAAGGGCTTGGTGATCAGGAAGGTCGGCTCGGGCCGCTCGCCGGTCAGCAGCCGCTCGGGGAAAGCGGTGATGAAGATCACCGGCAGCTGGAATTGCGCGAGAATGTCCTTCACCGCGTCGATCCCCGAGCTATCGTCGGCGAGTTGAATATCGGCGAGCACCAGCCCCGGGCGATCCTCCATCGCGAGCGCGACCGCTTCGTCGCGCGTCACCGCGACGCCCGTCACCTCATGCCCCAGATCGCGGACGATGGTTTCGATGTCCATCGCGATGATCGGCTCGTCTTCGATGATAAGGACGCGCGCGCGCGTCTGCTTTTCGATCTCGGCGAGCGCTTCGGCGACGAGCTCCTCGACCTCGCTCGGCGCGACCCCGATCAAATAGCCCGCATCCTCCGGGGTGAAGCCTTCCATCGCGGTGAGCAGCAGCGCCTGGCGCGAGAGCGGCGTCATCCGCGCGAGCCGCGCGCGCGCGATCGCCTCGGCATCGTGCAGCGCGTGCCCATTGGCGCTATCGTCGGGATTGGCCGAGGACCAGATCGCTTGAAACGTCCGGTAAAGCCCCAGGCGGGGATCGATGTCGCGCGGGAATTGATCGGGCGCGGCGACGATCGCCTCCAGCGCCGCGCGCACATAGCGGTCCCCCTGCGACTGGCTGCCCGTCAGCGCCCGGCCATAGCGGCGCAGGAACGGAAGATGCGGGGCAAGTTGTTGTCCTAGCGACATGATCCTGGCTATCTCCCTGCCGCGACGGGGGCGCGCAGACTCTGCACCCCCCGACCGGCCTTTGCAATGGTTGCGTGCGCCCCCTGCCGCTCAGCAGAATTTGCACTGGGGGTGGAACTATCGATCCGCCTTTTGGTTTCACCAGTCTTGACCGGCGGATCGTTTCGCGCGGACCCCGGTCGCCACGGTCGATATTGCCACGCGCGCCGCCTTGTTGTTTCAAGGGGCGTTGCTCGCTTGGGGGACGATGTTCTTGAACGCCGATCAGCACGGGTCGAATCAGCCGCCGGCGCCGCCGCGCAAGCCCAAGCCGCGCGGCGATCGCAAGGACGTGGGCGAGGCGTTGCGCTCGGCCTATCAGGAGGCGATCGAAGAACCGGTGCCGCCGGAACTGCTCGATCTGCTCGGCAAGCTCGATTAATCGCCGACGATGGACGCGGAGCCTGAGGTCGCGGGGGGCGCGCTGCGGCGACCCCGGCGCTGGCGCTTCGAATCGCTTCCCACCGGCGCCAAGCTCTTCCTGATCCTAACGGCGGCGCTGATGCCGCTCGCGCTCGTCGCGCTGCTCGCCGCGCTGCAAAGCAATCGCATCGCCGATGCCGAAACCCGCGCCCGGCTGCGCGTGGCGACGAGCGAAAGCGCGCGCGCGCTCGGCATCGAATTGATCGGCGACATGACCGCGCTGCGCGTCGCGCTCCACGCGCTCGACGAGGATCCCGAGGACGCGCCGAGCTGCGCGCGCGTGCAAGGCGTGTTCGCCGATCAGCTGGCGAGCGGCGCGCGCTTCGCGATCATCGGCCCGTCGGGCGTTTTGTGCAGCTCGCTGCGGCGGCCGATGGCGCGCATCCTTTATCCGGTGAGCGCGGGGCCGATCAGCGCGACGATCGATCCCGGCAAGGGCCTCGCGCTCGGCCTCACCGCGCCCTCGGGCCGGCTGCACGCGGTCGCCGATTTCAGCGGCGAGGCGCTCGCCCAGGTCGCGCGGCCGAGCGGCTTCCTGCCGGCTTATGCCTCGGTGTTGATGCGCGGCAACGATCGCTTGCCGCTCGAAGGGCTCGCGGGGCTCGGCCCGCTCGATCGCACCGAATCGCTCGCGGTGCCGGTCGGGATCGACAATTTGAGCTTCGAGATGACGGTGCGCAGCGCGCCGATCACCTCGCCGCTCATCGTCGCGATGCTGCTGCCGGTGCTGATGTGGGTGGCGGCGGCGGTGATCGGCTGGTTCGTGGTCGATGCCTTGCTCATCCGCCCGTTGCGCGCGCTGCGGCGCGCGGTCGCGGCCTATCGCCCCGGCGAGGTCATCACCCCCCCGGTCGAGACCACCGCGCAAGAGATCCGCGAGCTGGGCGACACCTTCCGCGCGATCAGCCAGACCGTGGTCGCGCACGAGGCGGGGCTCGCCGAGGGGCTGGTGCGCCAGACCAAGCTGACGCGCGAGGTCCATCACCGCGTGAAGAACAATCTCCAGGTCATCTCCAGCCTCATCAACTTCCACGCGCGCGGCGCGCATGGCGGCGAGGCGCGCGCGGCCTATGCCGCGATCCAGCGCCGCGTCGACGCGCTCGCGGTCGTCCATCGCAACCATTTCGCCGAGCTCGAGGAGACGCGCGGGCTGCAGCTGCGTACGATGGTGAGCGACCTCGCCTCGAACATCCGCGCGACCGCGCCCGAGGACACGCATCTGGCGATCACGCTCGATATCGACAGCTATCTCGCCAATCAGGACATGGCGATCGCGATCGCCTTCCTGCTGACCGAATTGATCGAACTCGCGATGATGGTGCAGCCCGATGCCGTGCTGCGCCTGTCGCTCCGCCCTTCGGCCGAGCCCGCGCGCGCGCTGTTGCGCGTCAGCAGCCCGGCGCTGATCGACGGCGACCGGCTGCGCGTCTTGCTCGCCGATCGCTATGGCCGCGTGATCGAAGGCCTCGCGCGCCAGCTCCGCTCGAAGCTCCATTACGAGCCGCTGACCGGCGCTTACGAGATCCTGGTATCGGTGACGGGGCGGGACTGACACCGGGCGGGGCCGAAGAAAATTTGCTTTGGATCAGGGAACCCGAGTTCGCGCGCATCGTTTTTAGCTTCGGATAGTGAATTTTTGCCCCCCCGCTCTCGCTATCCACTCAATGGGTCCGGATGCGCTTACCCCCTCCCCCCGGTTGCGCGTCCGGGCCTTATTGCGTTTGGGCGCCGCGCGCCGTCCCTGCCTTTGCCGTTCGGGAACGCTTCCCGCCGCCGGACATTGTTCGGCGGCAAAGGAGAGCATGATGCGTAAATTGATCGGAAGCCTGGTGATCGCGAGCGGCCTGTTGCTGGGCGCGTGCAATACCGTGGAAGGCGTCGGCAAGGACGTGCGCTCGGCGGGCGATACCGTCGCGAAGACGGCGGACGACGCCAAGTAAGACATTTCACCCACTGGTTTCACCGTCACCCCGGACTTGGGGTCCACCGGCGCGCCCGGCCTCGCGCGGCGAGCGCCCGGTGCGACGGTGGATGCCGGGCCAAGCCCGGCATGACGGCCAACAACACGCCAGCGGTGATCCTAGAGCTTGTTGCGATCCTCATGATCCACGTCGCCCCGGACTTGATCCGGCGCTAGGCTGCCTTGCGACGCCAGAAGAAGAAGCCGAGCCCCGGCTCGAGGCCGGGGCGACGGGTCGGTTGATCACCTAACACCATAAGTCGACCCCGGGTGCCTAGAGCTGTTTGCAATCACGCCAATTTGCTCCTCCCCTGCAAGGGGAGGTGGCAGCCGCGCGAGCGGCTGACGGAGGGGTATCCCCGGCGGTTCGAGGGCAACACCCCTCCACCATTCGCTGCGCGACCACCGGCTTGCTTCGCAAGCCGGGCTCCGGCGGAGCACCTGCCCCCGGCAGGTGATTTGCCCGCCTACGCCCCCCTCCCCCTATGGGGGAGGAGCTTTTTCCGTCGAGCCCTTGGTTCGGTGTGATCGCAAACAGTTCTAACACCATAAGTCGACCCGGGGTGCCTAAACCGGGGCGACTAGCTCTCGACCGGCTCGGCCGCCGCTTTTTTGCGGCCGCGCTCGCTGATCCAGATGCCGATGATCGCGAGTTCGTAGAGCAGGATCAGCGGGATCGCGAGCAGCAATTGCGAGCCGATGTCGGGCGGCGTCAGCACCGCCGCGATGCCCACCGCGAGGACGATCGCATAGCGGCGGAACTGGATCAGCTGGCGCCGTGTCACGATACCGGCGCGTTCGAGCAGCATCAGCAGCACCGGCAGCAGGAACGAAATCCCGAAGCCGAACATGAACTGCATGATGAAGCCCAGATAATTATTCACGTCCGGCAAGGCGCGCTGCTCGACCCCGCCCAATTCGCCCTGGAACCCCAATAGGAATTTGAGCGCGAGCGGCACCGCGATGAAATAAGCCATCGAGGCGCCGGCGGCGAACAGCACCGGCGTCGCGAGCAGGAACGGCAGCAGCGCGCGCCGTTCCTGCCGGTAAAGCCCCGGCGCGACGAATTGCCACACTTGATTCGCGATCACCGGCGAGCCGATCATCACCGCAGCGAAGAATGCGACCTTCAGTTGGACGAAAAAGCCACCGAACACATCGGTGTTGATGATTTCCTTCTGCCCCGCGACCGCGAGCGGATGGACGAGCACCGCCAAAATCTCGCGCGCGAAGGCGAAACTGCCGGCGAAGGCGATCGCCACCGCGACCAAGCAATAAATCAACCGCCGCCGCAGCTCGACCAGATGCTCGATCAACGGCGCGCGGCTCGCCTCGATTTCGTCGAGCGGTTCGGCGTTCACGGGCGTGGCTCGGCGGCGGGCGGAATGCCTTCGGCGGCGGCGATCTCGTCGTCGCTCGGCGCGGGATAGGCGGGCGCGGGTGGCGTCCACACCACGGGTTGCGGAGTCATCACCGGCGGCGCCTCGTTGGGATCGACGCCCGCGAGCATCGCCGGCTGGCCCGCCGGAAATTGCTTCATGATCCGCTCATTTTCGGCGGCCCATTTGGCTTCGAGCTCCTTCAGCTCGGCCTCGCGCAGCATCTGGTCGAACCCGTCGCGAAATTGGCGCACGGCGCCGCGCGCGCGCCCGACCCAATGGCCGACGATGCGCATCACCTTGGGCAAATCCTTCGGTCCGATCACCACCAGCGCGACGATCGCGATCAGCAGCAGCTCGGAGGAATCGATACCGAACAAGGTCAGTCCTTGGGCGCGGGCGCTTCCTTGGTGTCGATCTGCGCGGGCTTCGCCTCGTCTTCCTCGGCCAGGCCCTTTTTGAACTGCTTCACGCCCTTGGCGACATCGCCCATCATCGCCGAGAAGCGACCGCCGCCCAGCACCAGAATCGCCACGCCGCCGAACAGCAGCCAGTGCATCAGGCTGAAACCACCCATGTCTTTTCTCCAAAAGCCAATGTCGCGCCTATCTAGGCGTCCTCGTCGCCATTTGCCACCTCGATCCGCTCGAGCGCGAGATCGATCGGGTCGAGCAAGCCCGCGGCGCGCAAATCGTCGATTCCGGGCAGATCGCGGCGGCTGGCGAGGCCGAAATGCGCGAGAAACTGCGGGGTGGTGGCATAGGTGAGCGGCCGCCCCGGGCTCTCGCGCCGCCCGGCCGGGCGCACCCAGAGCGCCTCCATCAACACGTCGAGCGTGCCCTTGGAGATGGCGACGCCGCGAATCGCCTCGATCTCGGCGCGGGTGACCGGTTCGTGATAGGCGATGATCGCCAGCGTCTCGATCGCCGCGCGGCTGAGCTTCTTCACCTCCTCGCGGTCGCGGCGCAGCAGATGCGCGAGATCGGCCGCCGTCTGGAAATGCCAGCGCTCGCCGCGCCGCACCAGTTCGAAGCCGCGCCCCGCGTGATGCGCGGCGATGGCGTCGAGCGCGGCGCGCACGTCGCCCTCGCCGACATGCGCGCGAATCGCCTCGATGGTCAGCGGTTGGTCGGCGGCGAAGACCACGGCCTCGACCGCGCGGGTGAAGGGGTCGGTCATCCGGCGTCCCCCCGCCGCCCAAAAGCGTCGCCCCAGCGAAAGCTGGGGCCTTTGCGGAACGCAGCGCCACCGTTGCTTGAGGCCCCTGCCTCCGCAGGGGCGACGCGCGATCCCCGGCGCGGTCGCGCCGCCCGCCCGCTCACCCCGCCCCCCGCAGATAGAGCGGCGCGAAGGGCTCGTGCTGGCGCAGCTCGACCTTGCCCTGGCGCGCGAGTTCGAGCGCCGCCACGAAGGACGAGGCGAGCGCGGAGCGGCGATAGGCCTCGCCCGTCCCCGCCGGCAGGAACGCCTGGAGCGCGCGCCAATCGGGGGTGAGACCGATCATATCGCGCAGCCGTTCGAGCGCGGTGTCGAGCGTCATCACCGGGCGATCGGCGACGACGTGCATCACCGGGCGGGTGCGCGCGGAGACTTGGCCATAAGCCGCGATCAGCGCGTAAAGCTCGGCTCGCCACGCCGCCTTGCGCTCGACCCGCAGGCCTTCGGGCGCGCCGCGCGCGAAAACGTCGCGCCCCAGCCGATCGCCCGCCATCAGCCGCGCGCCCGCCTCGCGCATCGCCTCGAGCCGTTCGAGCCGCAATTGCAGCCGCAGCGCGAGTTCCTGCGGATCGGGCTCTTGCTCGGGATCGCGCGGCAGCAACAGGCCTGATTTCAAATAAGCGAGCCAGGCGGCCATCACCAGATAATCGGCCGCCACCTCCAGCTTCAGCGCCCGCGCGCGCTCGATGAAGCCCAGATATTGCTCGACCAGTTCGAGGATCGAGATCGCGCGCAGATCGACCTTTTGCGTGCGCGCGAGCGCGAGCAACAGATCGAGCGGGCCTTCCCAGCCATCGATATCGAGCGTGAGCGTGTCGGACACGCGCCGAGCATAAGCGCGCGCGGCGCGGGGTCAAATTGGGCGGCTGAGCATGGCTAAGTCCCCCCTACCAGCAAGCACTGCCGTCACCCCGGCCCCCGAGCCGGGGTGACGTGGTTGAGGGATAGGCGAGGCTCACGAACCGACGGCCGCGGGACCGGCCGGCTTCCCCCGGCCCCGACGTCGCTAAAGCCCCAAATCGCTCAGCCCCGGATGGTCCGCCGGGCGCGAGCCGAGCGGCCAGCGGAACAAACGCTCCGCCTCGGTAATGCGAATATCGTTCACCGATGCCTCGCGCCGCGTCATCAACCCTGCCGCGTCGAACGCCCATTGTTCGTTACCGTGGCAGCGCCACCACTCTCCCGCCGCGTCGCGGCATTCATAAGCGAAGCGCACCGCGATGCGATCGTCGCCGAACGCCCAGACTTCCTTGACCAGCCGATAATCGAGCTCGCGCGTCCATTTCTCGGTGAGCAAGGCGATGATCGCCGCGCGCCCGACGAGAAAACGGTCGCGGTTCCGCCACCAGCAGTCGGGCGTATAAGCGAGCGCAACCTGCGCCGGATCGCGGCCGTTCCAGGCATCCTCGGCGCGGCGCGCCTTTTCGGCGGCACTCGCTGCGGTGAAGGGGGGCAAGGGTGGTCGCATTTCCGCCTCCTCCAAGGGGTTGCGCGTTTCGCTAGCATTGCGCGGCTCGAAGCGATACAGCCATGCAACGACAATTTTGTTGCGGAGTGGGCAATGGCCCGGCTCCATGCGATGCGCGTGTTCGTGAAGGCCGCCGAAGCGGGGGGCTTCGCCGAGGCCGCGCGCCAGCTCAACATGAGTCCCCCCGCCGTCACCCGCGCGATCGCGATGCTCGAAGAAACGATCGGCGCGCGGCTGTTCACCCGCACCACCCGGCTGGTGAAGCTCACCGAAACCGGCGAACGCTATTTCGAGGATTGCCGCCGCATCCTGGCCGATATCGCCGAGGCCGAAGCCGCCGCCGCCGGGCGCCACGCCAATCCCAGCGGCACGCTCACCGTCACCGCCTCGGTCTTGTTCGGCGAGCAATATATCCTGCCTATTTTGCTCGATTATCTCGATCTTCACCCGGCGGTGCAGGCGCAGGCGATCTTCGTCGATCGGGTCGTCAATCTGGTCGAGGAGGGGATCGACGTCGCGGTGCGCATCGGCCATTTGCCCGATTCGAGCCATGCCGCCGCGCGTGTCGGCGCGGTGCGGCGGGTGATTTGCGCAAGCCCCGATTATCTCGCGCGCCACGGCATTCCGCAGGTGCCCGGCGATCTCGCCAAGCACCGGATCATCGCCTCGACCTCGGCCTGGACGTCGCTCGATTGGCGCTTCGGCGCCGATGGGCGGATCGCGGTGAAGATCGAGCCGCGGCTGCGCACGCTCACCAACCGCGCCGCGATCGACGCGGCGGTCGCGGGCTGGGGCCTCACGCGCATCCTCTCCTATGCGATCGGCGACGAATTGATCGCCGGGCGGCTGCAGACCGTGCTCACCGGCTATGAGGAAGAGCCGATGCCGATCCATGTCGTCCATCCCGAGGGCCGCCGCGCCTCGGCGACGGTGCGCACCTTCGTCGATCTGGCGGTGCAGCGGCTGCGCGCGCACCGCGTGATCAATTAACGAAACGGACAGTTCCATTGAGGGAACATTGTGTCGGTTTAATCCACCTGATTGTTTCACGATCTTGAATTTCGGAAACGTTACGGGCAAGGGCCAGCGCCGAATTGGGTGCCCAGAGCACCTTCGATCGCAAAGGGCCCTATGCACGCACCGACTCAGAACGCGCCGATCCGCCTTTATTGGGACGTTCATTCGGGCCATGCCCACCGCGTCCAGCTGATGCTCTCGCTGCTCGGCCTGTCCTATAGCCTGGTGCCGGTGTCGCTGCGCCAAGGCGAGCATAAGAGCGCGGCCTTTCTCGCGATC
This sequence comes from Proteobacteria bacterium SG_bin5, assembly GCA_002083475.1. Lineage (GTDB taxonomy): Bacteria > Pseudomonadota > Alphaproteobacteria > Sphingomonadales > Sphingomonadaceae > Sphingomonas. The sequence continues at coordinate 5,815 of LWDI01000002.1, read as the reverse complement.
AACCCGCTCGGCCAATTGCCCGCGATCGAAGACGGCCCGATCCGGCTGTTCGATTCGCTCGGCATCCTCACTTATCTCGCGCTGCGTTACGATCGCGAGCGGCGCTGGCTGCCCGAGGATCCGGTGGCGGCGGCCGAAGTGGCACGCTTCCTGGGGTTCGCCGCCGGGCCGCTCGAATTCGGTTGCGCCGACGCGCGGCTGCATCACGTCTATGGGGTGCGCCTCGACATCGATCAGGCGGTGGCGATCGCGCATAAATATTGCGCGATCCTCGACGCCGAGCTCGAAACCCGCGCCTTTCTCGCCGGCCCCGCGCCGACGATCGCCGATGTCGCCAATTACAGCTTCCTGGCACATGCCGACGAGGGCGGCGTGAACCTTGGCCCCTATCCCGCGATCATGGATTGGCTCGAGCGCGTCGCGGCGCTGCCCGGCTTCGTGCCGATGGCGCGCGCCGACATGGGCCCGCCCCCGCGGCTGAATCGAACGGCGGGTCGGCGGCGCTCCCTGGCTCGAAAGCGAGCGATGGGTGATCGACCCGATCCGTCGCCCCGGGCTTGATCCGGGGCCTGGCTGTCTTTCGACCGCGGAAGAAGAAGCCAAGCCCCGGCTCGAGGCCGGGGCGACGTTGATGATGTGATCGCGACGAGCTCTAGAGCTGTTCGCATTCAAACTGGTTCGCTCCTCCCCTGTAAGGGGAGGTGGCAGTCGCGTCAGCGACTGACGGAGGGGTGTCCCGGGCAGTTCGAGGGCGATACCCCTCCACCATTCGCTACGCGACCACCGGCTTGCTTCGCAAGCCGGGCTCCGGCGGATCACCTGCCCCCGGCAGGTGATTTGCCCGCCTACGCCCCCCTCCCCCTATGGGGGAGGAGCTTTCTCCGTCGCACGGCGCCCGGCATCACGCCCCTCGACTTCGGCGAAGCCGAAGCCTGTCCTCGGGCTTGGCGAAGCCAAGACCCGGGGGCTCGGGGCGAACGGACGAATGCGATTCTGATCTAACGCACCCGGGTCTACCGCAACAATGGCGCCAAATACTTGCCCGTATAGCTCCGCTCGGCCTTCACCACTTGCTCGGGCGTGCCTTCGGCGACGATCTCGCCGCCCTTCACGCCGCCTTCGGGACCGAGGTCGATGATCCAATCGGCGGTTTTGATCACGTCGAGATTATGCTCGATCACGACCACCGTATTGCCCTGTTCGACCAGCGCGTGGAGCACTTCCAAAAGCTTGCGGACATCCTCGAAATGCAGCCCCGTGGTCGGCTCGTCGAGAATATAGAGCGTCTGCCCGGTCGAGCGGCGCGCGAGTTCCTTGGCGAGCTTCACCCGCTGCGCCTCGCCGCCCGACAGTGTCGTCGCCTGCTGGCCGACCTTCACATAGCCCAGCCCCACTTCGGCGAGCATCGCCATCTTGTCGCGGATCGGCGGCACCGCCTTGAAGAATTCGACCGCGTCCTCGACCGTCATGTCGAGCACTTCGGCGATCGACTTCCCCTTGAACTTCACCTCCAGCGTCTCGCGATTGTAGCGCGCGCCGTGGCAGACGTCGCACGTCACATAGACGTCGGGCAGGAAGTGCATCTCGATCTTGAGCACGCCGTCGCCCTGGCATGCCTCGCAGCGGCCGCCCTTCACGTTGAAGCTGAAGCGCCCGGGCTTATAGCCGCGCGCCTGCGCCTCGGGGAGCCCCGCGAACCAATCGCGGATCGCGGTGAAGGCGCCGGTATAGGTGGCGGGGTTCGAGCGCGGGGTGCGGCCGATCGGCGATTGATCGATGTCGATCACCTTGTCGAGATGTTCGAGCCCGGTCAGCTTTTCGTGCCGCCCCGCGACCAGCCGCGCCCCGTTCAGCGCGCGCGCGGCGGCGGCATAGAGCGTGTCGATGGTGAAGCTCGATTTGCCCGATCCCGAGACGCCGGTGATGCAGGTGAAAGTGCCGAGCGGGATGCTCGCGCTCACGTTCTTCAAATTGTTCGCGCTCGCCTTGTGCAGCGTGAGCTTCTTGCCATTGCCCTTGCGGCGCTTCTTCGGCACCGCGATCTTGCGCGTGCCGTTCAGATAATCGGCGGTGACGCTCGTTTTGCTCGCGAGCAATTCGGGGAGCGTGCCGTGCGCGACCACCTCGCCGCCATGCACCCCCGCCCCCGGCCCCATGTCGATCACATAATCGGCGGTGCGGATCGCGTCCTCGTCATGCTCCACCACGAGCACGGTATTGCCCAGGTCGCGCAGGCGGCGCAGCGTCGCGAGCAGCATGTCGTTGTCGCGCTGGTGCAGCCCGATCGAGGGCTCGTCGAGCACGTAGAGCACGCCCGAAAGGCCCGAGCCGATCTGGCTCGCGAGCCGGATGCGCTGGCTCTCCCCGCCCGAAAGCGTGCCGCTGGTGCGATCGAGATTGAGATAATCGAGCCCGACATTGTTGAGAAAGCCGAGCCGTTCGTCGATTTCCTTCAGGATCGCGCGGGCGATTTCGCGCTGCTGATCGCTCAAGGCTTGCGGCACTTGCGCGAACCAGGCGAGCGCATCGACCACCGACAGCCGCGTGACGCTGGCGATGTCGCGGCCCGCGATCTTCACCGCCAGCGCCTCGGGCTTGAGCCGTGCGCCGCCGCACGTCTCGCACGGGTGCGCGGCCTGATATTTGCTCAGCTCCTCGCGCATCCAGGCGCTCTCGGTTTGGAGCATGCGGCGGTTGAGGTTGCCGATCACCCCCTCGAAGGGTTTTTTGACGTCATAGCTCTTCTTGCCGTCGATGAAGGTGAGCGTCACCGGCTTGCCGTCGGTGCCGTAGAGGATGATGCTTTGGACTTTATCCGAAAGCTGCTCCCAGGGGGTGTCGAGGCTGAAGCCATATTCGCGCGCGAGGCTTGCGAGCACTTGCATATAATAAGGCGAGGGCGGGTTCGATTTCGCCCAGGGCGCGATCGCGCCTTTCTTGAGGCTCAGCGCGTGATTGGGGACGACGAGTTCTTCGTCGAACAGCAATTTCTCGCCCAAGCCGTCGCACGCCGGGCACGCGCCCTGGGGGGCGTTGAAGCTGAACAGCCGCGGCTCGATCTCGGCGATGGTGAAGCCCGAGACCGGGCAGGCGAATTTCTCGCTGAAGATGATGCGGTTGGGCGGGATGCCGGCGCCTTTCATGCCACTAGCCCTCTCCCCTTCAGGGGAGAGGGTTGGGAGAGGGGCAGGGTCCACGGCAAACGCCGCAACAGCGTCGCGCACGGCACTGCCCCCCTCCCCATCCCTCCCCCCTGAAGGGGAGAGGGGGCCGCTCACCTCGGCCACCGTCGCATCGACCAGATCGACATAAGCCAGCCCGTCCGCCAGCTTCAGCGCGGTCTCGAAACTATCCGCCAGCCGCGTCGCGAGATCGGGGCCGACGACGATCCGGTCGACCACCACTTCGATGTCATGCTTATATTTCTTGTCGAGCGCGGGCGCCTCGTCGATCTCGTACAAGGTCCCGTCGATCCGCACGCGGGTGAAGCCCGCGCGCTGCCATTCGGCCAAATCCTTCTTGAACTCGCCCTTCCGGCCCCGCACCACGGGCGCCAGCAGCAGCGCGCGCGTCCGCTCGGGCAGCGCCAGCACGCGGTCGACCATCTGGCTCACCGTCTGCGCGGCGATCGGCAGCCCGGTCGCGGGCGAATAGGGCACCCCCGCGCGCGCCCAGAGCAGGCGCATATAATCGTAAATCTCGGTGACCGTCGCGACCGTGGAGCGCGGGTTGCGGCTGGTCGTCTTCTGCTCGATGCTGATCGCCGGCGACAGCCCCTCGATATGATCGACATCGGGCTTTTGCATCATCTCCAGAAACTGGCGCGCATAGGCCGAGAGCGACTCGACGTAGCGCCGCTGCCCCTCGGCATAGATGGTATCGAAGGCGAGGCTCGATTTGCCGCTGCCCGAAAGCCCGGTGATCACCGTCAGGCTATCGCGCGGAATATCGACGTCGACGCCCTTGAGATTATGCTCGCGCGCGCCGCGGACGGAGATGTGAGTCAGCATGGAGGCGGGTTCTATTTCTGTTCTGGTGGTTTTGCCAGAGGCAGAAATAGGCGCGCGACCGCCCGCGCGCTAGCCGCGCGTCAGAAAGGCAACCGAAACGTTAGCATCGCGCGCTGGCTGATGACGCCGTTCGCGAGCGTCACACTGGTCGCGTCGACACTGACTTGGCCGGGCCCGAGCCTAGCCGCCGCGCGCGGCAGGCCTTCGCGCTGCTTTTCATAACGCTGCGCGAGCGGGGTGAGGCGATAAGGGGCGCCATTATCCCGCCTGGCGCACACCGTGACTTCGTCGGGAAGGCCGTGCTGGACGCACCCTTGCGCGTCGATCAGCACCGGCCCGCTCATGCGCGGCGGCGGCGCGGGGTCGGCGGTTTGGATCGCGAGCATGAAGAACAGCATCAGCGCCTCCGGGCGTTGGCGATCCCAGGACGATAACCGATCGCGCGTGGCTTTTTAAGGGCAGGCCACTAGCCCCGCGCCAATTCCGCCGCCACCGCGCGCAGCACGCTCGCGCGGAAATGGACGCCGAGATGGCTCCCGCGCAACCGGACCGCGCGGGCGTGCGGATCGTGGCAGGCAAGGCCCTGAACGAGCCCGTCACTCGCCGACCAGATCGCGCTGGTCGGCACCGGCAGCGGGCGCGCGAGTTCGGCGAGGCGCGCGGTGAGGCCGGGGTCGTCGATCCGCTCGCCGGTGAAGAGCTGGAACGCGCGCCACACATTGGTCGCGCGCGGGCCGGCGGCATAGGGCGAGGCGATGCTGATCACCTGGCGCACCAATTCCGGCCCCAGCCGATGCGCCGCGAGCCGCGCCATCAGCCCGCCGAGCGACACGCCGATCAGCGTCACCGGCCCGCGCGCGGCGGCGAGCGCTTCGATTCGCGCATGGAGCCGCTCATTCTCGGTGCCGACGGTGCGCGCGCCGAGGTTGCGCCCGAGCCCCCAAGTCTCGGCCTGATAGCCGAGCCGGGTGAGATAGCGCCGCATCGGGATCAGCGCGCGGTCGCCGATGACGAGCCCGGGGATCAGCAGCACGGGCCGCCCATCGCCGCGCGGCCCCTCCTTGGGGGTCCCGCGCAAAAGCAGCGCGCCGAGGGTGAAGGCGCCGCGCGGCAGCTCGGCGGCCCAGAGCAAGCGGCTGGGGGGCAGATCGATGGCCATGGCTCGGTTTAGCAAAAAACCGCCCTGACGAAACCGAAACACCGTTCGTGCTGAGCGAACGGATTTTTGAATCGGAGATAAATACGACTTGAAGCCGTTCTAGAGCGGTTTTCGATCGATCTGGTTCACATAGCCCCTCCCCTTTAGGGGAGGGGTAGGGGGTGGGGCAGTGCGGCAAGCCGTTCGCTTGAGGATAAGCCCCACCCCAACCCAGTTTCGGGTAAGCAGTCCCCCGGACTGCTTAGGTCATGCCGGGGGCATGACCCGGCCCGAAACTCCTGAAGGGGAGGGGCTTGATTCATTGCGGTCGACAACCGCTCTAATCAGATGAAGCCCGTTCGCCCCGAGCCCCCGGGTCTTGGCTTCGCCAAGCCCGAGGACAGGCTTCGGCTTCGCCGAAGTCGAGGGGCGTGATGCCGGGCGCCGTGCGACGGAGAAAGCTCCTCCCCCATAGGGGGAGGGNNGTTACCATTTCAGCTCGACAGACTCTATTTCCGCGCCAAGTCGGTCGCCTGCCAGCCGCCGCCGAGCGCGCGAAAGCTCGCGACCGCCGCGCGCGCGGCATCGGCTTGGGCGGTGGCGAGGCCGTCTTGCGCGGCTTGCAGCCGGCGTTCGGCGTCGAGCGCTTCGATCAGGCTCACCGCCC
>LWDI01000001.1:18700-19014 GCA_002083475.1 Proteobacteria bacterium SG_bin5 | reverse complement strand
CGTGAGCGCGGCGGTCGCCTCGACCTCGGCATAGGCGGCGGCGTTCAGCGGATCGGCGCGCCAGCGCGCGAAGCGGCGCGCGCGCGCGGTATCGGCGCCCTCGCGCCGCGCCGCCCAGGCCGCCGCTTCGCTCCCCCGATCCTGCCCCCCGCGATGCGTCATCGCCAGCCCCGCAATCGCTCGACGAGATGCGCGAGCCCGCGCGCCTGATGCTTTTCCGCGGCGCGCGTGGAGATGCCGAGAGCGGTCGCGATATCGGCCATTTTCCACCCCTCCATCAGCCGCAGCACGATCACGTCGCGCGTCCGCTCGGG
>LWDI01000001.1:0-18562 GCA_002083475.1 Proteobacteria bacterium SG_bin5 | reverse complement strand
GCATGGTCCTTCAGCACATTGGCGGCGGTGACGAAGACGAAGCTTTCGGCGCGCTGCACCCCGCCCGGATCGTCGAGCCGGCTCAGCCGCTCGAACACGTCCTGCACCAGATCGGCGACATCGGCCTCGTTCCCCAGCCGCCGCGCGAAAAAGCGCCGCAGAGGCCCCGCGAAACGGCGGGCGAAATCGCCGAGGCCGCGCGTGGGGCCGAGCGGCGGCGGGCTTTCGGGCAAGCGCATCGCCAAAGGCTAGCGCCATGTCGGCCGGCTGGCGAGTCCGCTTGATGCCCGCCCCCGCCCCGGCTAGAGCGCACAGCTTCCCACGGCGGGGGCGCATATGGCATTGGTCGGCATCATCATGGGCAGCACCTCCGATTGGGAGACGATGCGCCACGCCGCCGAACTGCTCGAGACGCTCGGCGTGGCGCATGAATGCCGCGTCGTCTCGGCGCACCGCACCCCCGATCGGCTGTACGATTATGCCAAGGGCGCCGCCGCGCGCGGGCTGAAGCTCATCATCGCCGGGGCGGGAGGCGCGGCGCATCTGCCGGGAATGGCCGCCGCCATGACCCCGCTCCCCGTGCTCGGCGTGCCGGTGCAATCGAAGAGCTTGAACGGGCTCGATAGCCTTTTGTCGATCGTGCAGATGCCGGCGGGGGTCCCGGTCGGCACGCTGGCGATCGGCGCGGCGGGGGCGAAGAATGCCGCGCTGCTCGCCGCCGCGATCCTGGCGCTGAACGATGCCGCGCTCGCCGAGCGCCTCGCCGCCTGGCGCGCGGCGCAGACCGAAAGCGTCGCCGAGGTACCCCAAGCCGGCGAAACCCATGCTTGAGCCCGGCGCCACGATCGGCATCCTGGGCGGCGGCCAGCTCGGGCGGATGCTCGCGGCGGCCGCCGCGCAACTCGGCTATCGCACCCTCGTCCTCGCCCCCGACGAGGAAAGCGTGGCGGCGCAGACCGCCTCCAGCTTCATCCGCGCCGACTATCACAATCACATCGTGCTCGACGATTTCGCCGCCGCCTGCGACGTGGTGACTTATGAGTTCGAGAATATCGCGCTCGCCCCGGTCAGCTATCTCGCGACCAAGGTGCCGGTGCATCCCAATCCCGGCGCGCTCGGCGTCGCGCAGGACCGGGCGAACGAAAAGAGCTTCGTCGCCGGGCTCGGCGGGCGCACCGCGCCCTGGCGGCGGGTGGAAAGCCTCGATCAGCTCGACGCCGCGCTCGCCGCGATCGGCACGCCCGCGATCCTCAAGACGCTGACGCTCGGCTATGACGGCAAGGGGCAGGTGCGGATCGAGACGCCCGATCAAGCGGCGGCGGCCTGGGCTTCGGTTGGGGGGCGCGCCGCGATCGTCGAGGGGCTGGTCGCTTTCAGCCACGAATTCTCGATCCTGCTCGCGCGCGGCGCGGATGGCGCGATGGTGAGCTATGCCCCGCCGCATAACGAGCACGAGGGCGGCATCCTGCGCCGCTCCTCGCTCCCCGCCCCGCCCGAGATCGCCGCGCATTGGACCGAGGCGGCGGCGCTCACCGGGCGGATCGCCGATCGGCTCGATTATGTCGGCATGCTCGCCTGCGAATTCTTCGCGTGCGCCGAGGGGCCGGTGTTCAACGAAATGGCGCCGCGCGTCCATAATTCGGGGCATTGGACGATCGAGGGCGCGCGCACCTCGCAATTCGAAAACCATATTCGCGCGATCTGCGGCCTGCCACTGGGCGACACGGGGATCACCGCCGAGCGGGTGGTGATGGAGAATCTGATCGGCGACATCGGCGATTGGCACGCGGCGCTCGGTGCGCGCGACGCACATCTCCACCTCTATGGCAAGACCGCGCGCGCGGGGCGCAAAATGGGGCATGTGACGCGGCTGGAACGATAGCGCGGGGCGGACGGCGCGGCGGCTCGGCGCCATGCCGCGTTCACGCGATCGCGCGCCACGCCGCGACCAGCGCGCGCGCGCGGGCGCCGACCGTGTCGGCGTCATCCCCCGCGCGATAGAGCGCGCCGCCGACGCCGATCCCCGCCGCCCCCGCCGCGCGCCATTCGGCGAAGGTCTCGGCATTGGCGCCGCCCACCGCCCAGAGCGGGGTGTCGGGCGGCAGCACTTCGCGCAGCGCTTTCAGATGCGCGGAGCCGAGCGTGCCCGCCGGGAAGATTTTGAGCGCGCGCGCGCCCGCCGCGAGCGCGGCGAAGGCTTCGCTCGGGGTGAGGCAGCCGGGCAGTGGCTCGAGCCCCAAGGCGACGCCGCGCGCGATCACCGCCGGATCGGTGTTGGGCGCCACCATCAGCCGCGCGCCGGTGGCGGCGAGCGCCTCGGCGGCCTGGGGGGTCAGCACCGTGCCCCCGCCGATCAGTGCTTGATCGCCGAACGCGGCCTGGAGCCGGGCGATGCTCGCCACCGGCTCGGGCGAGTTGAACGGCACTTCGATCAAGCGAATGCCGGCTTCGATCAGCGCGGCGCCGATCGCGGGGGCCTCTCCTGGGGTGAGCCCACGCAGGATCGCGATCACGGGCGGCGCGCCTTGCGCGAGCATTTCGGCGAGTGTCATGCGTCCTCCAGCAAGTGCAGCCCGGCGATCACCGCGCGCTCGCCGTCGAGCGTCTGATGGCGGCGACCTTGCAGGGCGCAACCATGGGCATAGGCCGCGACCAGCTTGGGCGCGCCGATCAGCGTCACCGGCGCGCTATCGCCTGCGGCGTGAAGTTCGTGGCCGATGAGCAACCCCGAAAGATAGCCGCGCGCCCAGCCCGCGCTGCGCCCCTCGCGCAATTGCGCCGCGCGCGCGACGAACAGCGCGCCGAGCAGATCGCGCTCGTTCGCGCGGGCCAGGCCGGTCGCGAAGCCATCGTCTTCGCCGTCGTCGCCGCCCGGAAGGCGCGTGAGCGTCGATTGCTGGAGCAGCGCGTAAAGCTCGCCGGTGAAGAAAGTGCGGAAACGGCGGACGACGCCGTCCTCCAGCCACGCCCATTTGCTGTGCGTGCCCGGATGGACGATCAGCCGCGCGCCGCGCGCGAGCGTGGGATCGAGCGCGAGCGCGCCGAAAATCTGCGTCTCCTCGCCGCGCATCACATCAGGCACGGCGCTCAGCGGCATCGCGAGCCCAGCGGCGATGGTGAGCGGCTGCCCCGCGAAATCGAGCCGCGCCGCCGCCGCCGCCCAGCGCGGCGCATCGGCGGGGCAATCGACATAAGCGACTTCGTGCAAGCCCCCGCGCCCGCCGACCATGCCGGTGAGCCGCAGCGGCGCGGTGCCCGCCCAATCGCCGAGCGCCGTGGCGAGCGCCTCGGCGGCGCTCGTGTCGAGCGCGCCGATCCCCGGCCCCTCGCGCTTTTCCCATCCGCCCGTGCCATCGGCGCGGAACAGGCGCAGCCGGGTGGTGCCCCAATCGCCCAGGATCATCGCGCGACCTTCGGTGACGCGAAGCCCGGCACCGCGACCTCGAAGGCGAACACCCCGCCGGCGTCCGGGTGGGCGGCGGGATCGAGCCCGATCGCCGCGCTCGTCACATAAGCGGTGCGAAAATTTGGGCCGCCGAGCGCGAGCTTGGTCGGCTGCGCGCAAGGGAGCGCGACCCTGTCGGTCACGCGGCCATCGGGGGCGAAGCGCAGCGCGGCGGCGCCGCCCCAAAGCGCGACCCACAAGCCGCCCTCGGCATCGCAGACGATGCCATCGGGATGGCCCTGGCGCGGGGCGATCTCGGCGAAGGTCTCGCCCGGCCCCAGCGCGCCGTCGTCGCGCAGCGCGTGGCGCCAGATGAGGCCGGCGCGGGTGTCGACATGATAGAGCCAGGCGCCGTCGGGGCTGACCGCCGGGCCATTGGTGATCGCGCAGTCGCCCGCGAGCGGCACCGGCGCGCCCGCGCCCGGGGTGAAGCGCCAGATGCGGCCGGTCGGGTCTTGCTCGGCATCGTGCATCGTGCCGAACCACAGCCGCCCGGCGGGGTCGACGCAAGCGTCATTGGTGCGGTCGCCCGGGGTCGCGGGCACCTCGGCGAGCGGGGTCGGCCCGGCTTCGGGGCGGAAGTCGAACAGGCCGAGGCTGCTGCCGATCACCAGTCCGCCGCCGCGCGCGGGCACCACGAAACTCGGCTGGCCGCCGATCGCGAAACTTTCGCGCGCGCCGCTTGGCGGGGTGAAGCGGTGGAGCCGCCCCTGTTTGATGTCGACGAACCAGAGACATTGGTCCTCGGCGACCCAGAGCGGCCCTTCGCCCAAAAGCGCGGCCACGGGCCAGACCAATTCGGCTGTCATCTCCGCATCTCCTTGGCGCGGCCCCTTCTTGATCGAAGTGCAAAAGCGCGACAAGCGGCAAAGCTCCCCGCGAGCGGCGCAGCTGCTTGATCGCGCGCGGCTTTTGCGCCAGCCTCGCGCGCGATTGCGAAGGAAAGATCGATGCGCCTCGCCCTGTTCGCGCTGCTGCTGAGCCTCGCCACGCCCGCCGCCGCGCAGGACCGCGAGGTGAGCATCGCGGGGCCGCAAGGCGCGCTCCACGGCGCCTTGCTCGCGCCGCCGGGGGCGAAGGCGGTGGTGGTGATCATCCCGGGATCGGGCGCGATCAATCGCGACGGCGACGGTCCGGTGCTGCCGCGCGCGCAAAGCTATAAGCTGCTCGCCGAGGGGCTCGCCGCGCGGGGCATCGCGAGCGTGCGGATCGACAAGCGCGGGCTCTATTCGAGCGCGGCGGCGATCGCCGACCCCAATAAAGTGACGATCGGTGATTACGCCGCCGACGCGCGCGCCTGGGCCGCTTTCGCCGCGAAGGAAACCGGGCACCCCTGTGCCTGGCTGCTGGGCCATAGCGAGGGCGGCGTGGTCGCGCTCGCGGCGGGGAACGCGCCAGCGATCTGCGGCCAATTGCTGGTGAGCAGCCCGGGGCGACCGATGGCCGAGGTGATCCGCGCCCAGCTGCGCGCCAATCCCGCCAACGCGCCGCTGCTGCCCGATGCCGATCGCGCGCTCGACGCGCTGGCGGCGGGCAAGACGATCGACGTCGCCGGCTTCCATCCCGCGCTCCAGCAATTGTTCAACCCGGCGGTGCAGGGGTTGTTGATCGACGAATTTCGACAGAACCCGCGCGAACTCGCCGCCGCGCTCAAAGGGCCGGTGCTGATCGTCCAGGGCCAAGCCGATCTGCAAGTAACGCCCGCCGACGCCGCCGCGCTCAAGGGCGGCGCGCCCTTCGCCGAACTGTTGCTCGTGCCCGGCGTCAACCATGTGCTCAAACATGTCGACGGCACCCAGGGTGACAATATCGCGAGCTATTCGATCCCCGATCGCCCGATCGCGACCGAAGTGGTGGAGGGCATCGCCGATTTCATCGCGCGTCATCCGCGCGAACAGGGTAAGCCGGTTCTTAACTAATCTGGATTAAACTCGCGCGCATGGCAAAGTCATGCTCGCTCTGTGGGGATCGGCCGAGCCGCGCGGGGGTCGCGCGGTGCAAGATCGCGCATTGCCCGTCGAAACGGGGCGGGTCGGCGGGGAGCGTGCTCAAGCTGCTGCTGCCGGCGATGCTGCTCGGCGGCGGCGTTGTCGGGGTCGCCGCCTTGGTCCTTTCGGGGCTGCGCCCGAGCGAGACGAGCGACAGCCCTTTCGCCCCCGTTGCGGCGCGCGGCGATGAGGGTTTCGATAACGAGGCCGCCCCTGACACCGCGGGCACCGCCTTCACCGTCCGCATCCCGGCGACACCCGCCACGAGCGCTTCCGGCGACGGCGGCACGGGGGGCATCACCGTGCCCGCGCAAGTGGTGACGCTGGGCGCAGCCGACGGCCGCGCGGCCACACGGGTCCAGAATTTCTCGTGCGACACCGCGAGCAGCATTGCGCGCCAGCTGGTGTGCACCCATTGGGAGCTGGCGACGGTCGATTACAATCTCTCGCTCGCTTACCGCCGCGCGCTCGGCGCCGCGCCCAACCCCGATGCGCTGCGCCGCGAACAGCGCAACTGGCTCCAGTCGCTCGATAAGCAGCGCGACCCCGGCGGGGTGCTGCACCATTATCAGCGGCGGCTGCAACGGCTGGCCGGCATCAAGGCCTGACCCCTCTCGACGGCGGCGGCCCGGCGCGGCTAGACCCGCCGCCATGCAGCCCCCCATCGCGCCCCGCCGCCCGCACGCCGCCACTTATCACGGCATCACCCTCGACGATCCCTATGCCTGGCTGAAGGACCCCGCTTATCCCGAGGTGAAGGACCCCGAGATTCTGGGCTATCTGGAAGCCGAGAATGCCTATTTCGAAGCGGCGATGGCGCCGCATCGCCCGCTGATCGACCGGCTTTACGAAGAGCTGAAAGGCCGCATCAAGGAAGACGATGCCTCGGTGCCGCAAAAGGACGGCGACTGGCTCTATTGGACCGCCTTCGAGACCGGCGGGCAATATCGCAAATGGTGGCGCAAGCCGGTGAAGGGCGGCGCCGATCAGTTGATTCTCGACGAGCCCGCGCTGGCGGACGGCAAGGAATATTTCCGCCTCGGCGCTTTGGCGGTCAGCAACAACGGCCGCTGGCTCGCTTATGCGATCGACGACAATGGCTCGGAACGTTTCGAGCTGCGCGTCAAGGATTTGGCGACGGGCGCGCATTTGCCCGATGTGATCCCCGGCATCCTCTCGGAGATCATCTGGGCCGCCGATGATAGCGGCTTTCTCTACGGCCTCGCCAACGCCCAGTGGCGCACCGACAATGCGCGCTTTCATCGGCTCGGCGACGATCCCGCGAACGATATCGAGCTGTTCAAGGAAGCCGACGAAGGCTTTCGCGTCGGCGTGGGCGAGACCAGCGACCGGGAGTGGCTGGTGATCTCGACCGGCGATCATGTGACGAGTGAGGTCTATCTCCTCCCCGCCGCCGATCCGCACGCCCCGCCGAAGCTCGTCTCGGCGCGCCAGCCGGGGCGCGAATATGATGTCGACGCGCGCGAGGGCACACTGTTCATCCACACCAACGACACCCACCCCAATTTCCGCCTGTGCACCGCGAGCGTCGAGGCGCCGGGCGACTGGCATGAGCGCATCGCCCCGTCCGATCATTTCTACATGACCGGCGTCACCATATTCCGCGATTTCTTCATCGTCGAAGGCCGCGAGGACGGGCTCGATCAGATCGAGCTGCACCGTTACGAAGGCGGCGCGGGCAAGCGCATCGCTTTCCCCGAGGCGAGCTATGTCGCGGGGCTGGGCGACAATCCCGAATATGCGATGGACGTGCTGCGGATCGGCTATGAATCGATGGTCACGCCGGGCACCGTCTATGATTATCACGTCGCCGAGGACCGGCTGGAGGTTCGCAAGGTCCAGGAAATCCCCAGCGGTTACGACGCGGCGAAGTACGCGACCGAGCGGCTGAAGATCGCCGCGCGCGACGGGACGATCGTGCCGGTGTCGATCGTTTATCCAGCGGGCTTCCCGCGCGATGGATCGCGCCCGCTCTATCTCTATGCCTATGGCGCTTATGGCTATGCGGTGCCGCCGGGCTTTTCGACCGGGCGGCTGTCGCTGCTCGACCGCGGCTTCGCTTTCGCGATCGCGCATATCCGCGGCGGCGACGATCTCGGCCAGCAATGGTATCTCGACGGCAAGCTCGAAAAGCGGACCAACACCTTCAACGATTTCGTCGACGTCGCGCGCGCGCTGGTGGCGCAGGGCTGGACCAGCGCGGGCAAGATCGCGATCGCCGGGCGCTCGGCGGGCGGCGAGCTGATGGGGGCGGTGGTCAATAGCGACCCCGAGCTTTGGGGCGCGGTGATCGCCGACGTGCCCTTCGTCGACGTGCTCAACACCATGCTCGACGCCGAACTGCCGCTCACGCCCGGCGAATGGCCCGAATGGGGCAATCCGATCGAGGACGAGGCGGCGTTCGCGCTGATCCGGTCGTACAGCCCCTATGACAATGTCGAGGCCAAGGCCTATCCGCCGCTGTTCATCTCGGGCGGGCTCAACGACCCGCGCGTGACCTATTGGGAGCCCGCCAAATGGGCGGCCAAGCTGCGCGCGACCAAGACCGACGATAATCTGCTGCTGCTCAAGACCAATATGGGCGCGGGGCATGGCGGCAAATCGGGCCGATTCGAGAGCTTGCGCGAATTGGCCGAGGAACATGCCTTCGTGCTGTGGCAATTGGGGGTGGAGGGGTGAATGCCTCTCTTGCCGCCCCGTTCAAAGCGTCGCCCCGGCGAAAGCCGGGGCCTCCGGCAAGTGTAGCGCTTCACCTGCCAAAGGCCCCTGCTTTCGCAGGGGCGACGCTCCATCCTTAGCGCGGGCGTTATGTTCACCCAAAGCTTCACCGCCACGCCTGCCGACATCGACGAACTCGGCCATGTCAACAACGCGGTCTGGGTGCGCTGGATTCAGGTGATCGCGGTCGCGCATTGGGACCAGCTCGCGACCGCCGAGGAGCAGGCGGCCTACGTCTGGGTCATCACCCGGCACGAAATCGACTATCGCGGCAATCTTCGCGTGGGCGAGACCGCGCGCGGCGAAACCTGGGTCCCCGATCCGCCGAAGGGCGCGCGCTTCGATCGCCATGTCCGCTTCATCGGCCCCGACGGCAAGGAAAAGGTCCGCGCGGTCACCACCTGGGCGCTGATCGAGCGCGCGAGCGGGCGCCCGATGCGCGTGCCCGCCGAACTCGCGGCGCGCTTCCTCGCCGCTTGAGCGCGGCCCTATCCCTCGATCAGCATCGCCCCGCTGCCCGCCGCCGGTCGCGCCTGGCAGAGCAGCGCCTCGCCCGCGCCACAAGCGAAGGCGGGCGGCGAGGGATAGGTCCAGGCCCCCGCGCTCACCGCCGCCGCGCAACTCCCGCAGCTCCCGCCACGGCAGCTGAACGGCAGCGCGAGCCCGATCGATTCGGCGAGCTCGAGCAAGCTCCCCGCCTCGGGCGTCCAATCGACTTGCTTGGCCGATGCGGCGAAGCGCACCGTCACCGGCTCGCTCGCGATCGGCGCCAGCGGCGGGGGGATGTCGCCAAGCTCGGGGCGGCGCGCGAGCGAGGCGGGGCCGAACGCCTCGGCATGGATGCGCGCGTCGCGCACGCCGTGACCGCGCAGATCGTCATAGAGCCCTTGCATGAACCCCGGCGGGCCGCAGAGCACGAAGTCGTAATCGTCCCACGGCAGATGGCGTTTGAGCAGCGCCAGATCGATCCGCCCGAGCGCGTCGTAACCGCCCCCCTCCCCCGCCGTATCGACCACGCGCACGTGGCGCAGCAGCCCTTGGGACTCCGCGACGAGCCGCGCGATCTCCGCTGAAAAGGCGAGCGCGCCGGGCGCGCGCGCCGCCTGGAACAGCCAGGTCGCGCGGCCGATACCGGTGCGCGCCTGCTCGGCGACGAGATGATGCGCCATCGCCAGCAGGGGCGTGATGCCGATCCCGCCCGCGAGCAGCACCACCGGGCGCAGCGCCTGGGCGTCGATCGTGAACTGCCCGGCGGGGGGCTTGGCCTCGATGATCGCGCCGGGCGCGAGCGCCGCGTGGACATGGTTCGAAAACCGCCCCGCGCGCTTGATGCTGAGCCGGTAATGACCGGCCTCGGGCGGGCTCGACAGGCTATAGGTGCGCAGGCTCGGCCGGTCGTCGCCGGGGAGCGTCAGCCGGATCGGGAGATGCTGGCCGGCCTCGGGCGGGATGAGCGCGCGGCCATCCTCGGCCTCGAGATGGAAGGAGACGACGTCGTCCGCCTCGTCGACGCGGGCGGTCACGCGCAGCCGCCGCCAATCGGCGCCGATCTCGGCGCGCAGCGCCGCGCGCCGCGCCGCCTGCCAATCACCGGTCGCAAGCGTCGCGGGCGACCAGCCGACGAGCCGCATCCGCAGCCGCACCGCGCCGGGCCGGCGCACGATCGCGCGCGGGGTGAAGCGCCAATAGCGGCACGCCCCGGGCAGCGGATCGGCGATCGCGGTTCCTTCGGGCAACAGTCGCGCGTCGCCGGTCAGCTGCAGCATCGTGCCGCTGGTGAAATCGGGAAAGCAGAGCCCGGCGCGCGGCTGGAGCTCGAAATTGCCGAGCGTCATGAAAAAATCATTGCCGACGAAATCGGGGACCAGCAGCGCGCCGTCCGCCTCGATCCGCACGAACCCCGGCCGCCCACCGCGGTGCGACACATCGACGCGCCGCCCGCCGGGATCGTCGACATAGCTCGCGACGAAGAAAATATCCGCCGCGCCGATCTGCGCGCGCGCGGCGGCGTCGAGCGCGGCGAGGCTTTCGGAGGGCGCCGGATCGATCGGGGCGAGCGGCCCATCGGGCAGCCGCGCCTGGATATATTTGGGGCAGTTGCCGAAGCTTTCGACCACGTCGAGCGTGATCGCGCCGCCCGCGTCGCGCACGCGCCCGTTCAGCCGGTTGCGGCGGTGGCTGTGCGGCTGGATGCCGAGCAGGCCGATTTCGCGCCCCGGGGCGATGCCCGGCTCGATCGGATCGCCCGGCACGGGCGCGCCCGCGATCACCAGCTGGTCGGGCGCGGGCGAGGCGGCGAAGCCCGGTTCGCCGAAGCGCATCCCCGCCCAAGCATCGCCCGCCGGATCGACGCTGCCGATGACGATGAAAGGGAGTTGCGCGAAGAAATCGCGGTGCTGATCGGGCATGAACGGGCGCACGAAGCGGATCGCATCGGCGACCGCCGCGCGCGTGCCGAGCCGTTCCTGCACCGCGAGTTCGCCCGGGTGCCAGAAATTGGGCCAATCGGCGGGGGTCTGCATGGCGCGGGCTCCGGAGACGAGGTGCCGTCGATTGAAGCCGAAGCGGGCGCCGCTGTCTGTGGAGAAAAGCGCGGATTCGGTTGGAAAGAGCGGGGGCTGGGCATCGCCCCAAGCCATCGCTCCGGCGAAAGCGGGGGGCGCGCGAAGCGGGCCGGCCCTCCTCCATCTCCTCGAGCCGTCGTCCCGGCGAAGGCCTTCGCCGGGGAAGTGGATCAGCTCGCGGCGGGCACCGAATGCCGCGCGGCGCGGCGCCCTTAATGCCCGCCCTTCGGCGTCTCCATGATCTCGGTCAGCACCCCGCCCATGTCGCGCGGGTGGACGAAGAAGATCGGCGTGCCATGCGCCCCGATCCGGGGCTCGCCGAGCACGCGCTTGCCTTGGCGCTCGAACCAGGCCTTGGCCGCATGGATATCGGGGACTTCATAGCAAAGATGATGCTGCCCCCCTTGCGGGTTCTTTTCGAGGAAACCGGCGATCGAGGTGTTGCCGGGGAGCGGCTCGATCAGTTCGATCTGCGTGCCGCCCGGCGCGCCCTCGGCGCCCGGGGTGTCGATGAAACACACTTTCACCCCCTGTTCGGGAAGGTCGAAGGGCGCGTGGATCTGCGTCGCGCCGAGGATGTCGCGGTAAAAGGCGATCGAGTCGGCGATCGACGGCGTCGCGACGCCGACATGGTTGAGGCGGCCGAGTTTCATATTGTGCGCTCCCATAATGCGCCGGGCTGTATCAACTGCTGGCGCCACGCAGAAAGGTCGGTATCGCATTGGCCGAACAAGGCCGTGAGCTGCGCAAGATCGAACGCGAATTGCCCTGCATCGACATCAAATAAGACGCTCGTTTGGCCGTCCTGATCCATTGTCATGATAATCAGGACATGCCTATCCAGCATTACTTCGACACCGATGATGTCGGGATCGTTATCGTCGAAAAAACGACGGGTAAGCCGTTTCGGATCGACCAAGTCAGAGCGGCGAATTACCATGCTCGTTCCATCCCGTCATTGCGAGGATCCGAAGGCGACGAAGCAATTCAGCCATGCCACTGATTGCCCTGCTGAATTGCCTCCCCCGTCGCGCACCGGGGCCGCGATGATGTCGATCTTACACCATCACATAGCGGGACCGAACGGCTAGCCCCCTCTACCCCACCCGCTCCGCCACGCGGGGCGCGGCGGGCGCGGTGTCGAGCATGGCGTCGCTCAGTCGGTGCCAGCCGGTCGGCCCCAGCGCCTCGATCGGGCGGTAGCGCGTCTTGTAGCTCATCCGCGCGCTGCCCTTCACCCAATAGCCCAAATAGACATAGGGCAGCTCGGCCGCGCGGGCGCGCGCGATGTGATCGAGGATGATGAGATTGCCCAGCCCCGGCCGCTCTTCATGATCGGCGTCGAAAAAGCTGTAGATCATCGATAGCCCATCGGCCTGCTGATCGGTGAGGCAGGCGCCGACCAAGCGCCCGCGCCGCCCGCGCGTCGCGGGTTCGCGATATTCCATCACCGCGCTGTTGACGGGCGATTGCTCGACCATGTCGGCATAATCGCACTCGTCCATATTCGCCATGCCGCCGCCGGGGTGGCGCGCGGCGAGATAGCGGCGGAGCAGATCATATTGCTCGTCGGTCGCCCAGGCGCGGCAGGCGGTGACCTCCAGATCGGCATGGCGGCGCATCAGCTTGCGCTGGGTGGCGTTGGGCTCGAACTCGGTCGCGACCACGCGCACCGACACGCACGCCGCGCACCCCGCGCAGCTGGGGCGATAAGCGACCGACTGGCTGCGGCGAAACCCGATCCGGCTGAGCGCGTCGTTGAGCTCGGTCGCGTGCGGGCCGGCGAGCTCGGTGAAGACCTTGCGTTCGAGCCGCCCGGGCAAATAGGGGCAGGGCGAGGGGCTGGTGACGAAGAAGCGAGGGAAGCGAAAAGGGGCCGTCACGCGCCGTTGGTCCTTGCAGCTCGGCCGCCCTTCGGCCGGTGTCGATCGATTATGGAAGCTCGGCGGCGTGATGAAAAGCCGATTCACCAAGAAAGGTGGTTAACGCGGGGGCGCGGCCTCGTCGCGCCGATGATCCGCGTGGCATGACCATAACCCATTCGCCGCGGCGAATAATCGGCCGGCAACCGCGCTTCGTCGCGAAGCCGAGTCATTCGGGCGCAAGCCTTTGGCGATCATTCCTCCCCATTCATGGGGAGGTGGCAGTCGCGGCAGCGACCGACGGTGGGGGGCCGCTCTCGGCGCCGCCCCCTCCACCATTCGCTTCGCGAACGGTCCCCCTTCCCGTGAACGGGGAGGTTTTTTGGCTCTAGCCCAGCTCCATCAGCTGCACTTCATACCCCGCCGCGTCGATCGCCGCGATCAGCCGGTCGAGATGCGCGCGGTCGCGGGTTTCGCATTCGATCTCGGTGATCAGCCCCTTGGCGGGCAGCGAGGTGAAAATGCGCTGGTGATAGACTTCCATGATGTTCACCCGCTCCTGATCGAACAGGCGGAACAGGTTGAACAGCGCGCCCGGCTGGTCCTTCAGCCGCACCCGCAGCCGCGCGAGCCGGCCCGAGCGCGCGAGATCGCGCAGCAGCACGTTCGCCAGCAGCCGCGTATCGATATTGCCGCCGCACAGCACCAGCCCGACCTTGCGCCCGGCGAAACGCTCGGGATGCTCGATCAACGCGGCGAGCCCCGCCGCGCCCGCGCCCTCGACCACCGTCTTTTCGATCTGCACGAGCAGCGACACCGCTTTTTCGAGGCTGCGCTCGGAGACGAGGACGATCTCGTCGACCAGCGCCTCGACCATCGCCGAGGTGATCCGCCCCGGCTCCTTCACCGCGATGCCCTCGGCGAGCGTATCGCCCGCGCACGGATATTGGGTGTGCTTCACCCGATTGTACATCGAGGGGTAAAGCTCGGCCTCCACCCCCACCACGCCGATGTCATGGCTCCAGCCGCGCGCGACGGTCGCCATGCCGCTGATGAGCCCGCCGCCGCCGATCGGGGTGACGAACAGGTCGATCTCGGGCGCGTCCTCCAGCATTTCGAGCGCCGCGGTGCCTTGCCCCGCGATGATCCGCGCATCGTCGAACGGGTGGACGAAGGTCAGGCCCTGCTCGATCTCGAGCTCCTTCGCGCGGGCGTGCGCCTCGTCGAAGGTTTCGCCGTGGAGCACCACCGTCGCGCCATGCCCCTCGGTCTGGGTGATCTTCACGATCGGGGTGGTGCGCGGCATCACGATCGTCGCCGGAATGCCGAGCCGGTGCGCGTGATAGGCGAGGCCCTGCGCGTGGTTGCCCGCCGAGGCGGCGATCACGCCCTTGGTCTCCGCCGGCAATTGCAGCAGCGTATTGAGCGCGCCGCGCTCCTTATAAGCGGCGGTGAATTGGTGGTTTTCGAACTTCAGCCACACTTGCGCGCCGGTCACGTCCGAAAGCGTGCGGCTGTAGAGCGTCGGCGTGCGCACGATCGCGCCGGCGATGCGGGCATGGGCGGCGCGAATATCCTCGATCGAGACGGGCAGGTCGGTCATGAAGCGCTCGCCTAGACCATCTGGCGCGGCGGGGGAACCGGGGTTATGCCGCCACGATGGCACGAATTTCCTTCATCGGGCTGGGGGTGATGGGCGCGCCCATGGCCCGCCACCTCGCCGCCGCCGGGCATCAGGTGACCGTCTATAATCGCACCCGCGCCACGGCCGATGCCTGGGTTTCGGCGCATGGCGGGCGCGCGGCGGGCAGCCCGGCCGAGGCCGCCGAGGGCGCCGAGGCGGTGTTCACCTGTGTCGGGCGCGACGCCGATTTGGAGGCGGTGACGCTGGGGCTGGGCGGCGCCTTCGAGACGCTGGGCGCGGGCGCGCTGTTCGTCGATCACACCACCGTTTCGGCGATGCTCGCCCGCCGCCTCGCCGAGGAGGGCGCCGCGCGGGGGCTGCGCGTGCTCGACGCGCCGGTCTCGGGCGGACAGGCGGGGGCGGAGGCCGGCAAGCTTTCGATCATGTGCGGTGGCACGCCCGAGGCGTTCGCCGCCGCCGAGCCGCTGATGCGCGCTTATGCCGCCCGCGCGGTCCATGTCGGGCCGGCGGGGGCGGGGCAGCAGGCGAAGATGGTCAACCAGATCGCGATCGCCGGGGTGCTCGGCGGGCTTTCGGAAGGGCTGCGCTTCGCCGAGCGCGCGGGGCTCGATCTCGACCGCGTGTTCGAGGCGATTTCGGGGGGCGCCGCGCAAAGCTGGCAGATGGTCAACCGGTGGCCGACCATGGCCAAGCGCGAGTTCGACTTCGGCTTCGCGATCGATTGGATGCGGAAAGACCTGGGCCTCGCGCTCGACGAGGCGCGCGCGAATGGCGCGGCGCTGCCGGTCGCGGCCTTGGTCGATCAATTTTATGCGGAGGTGCAGGCGATGGGGGGTGGGCGGAACGATACGAGCGCGCTGGTGCGGCGGCTGAAATGAAGCGCCTGCCCATTGCAACGGCCGCCGCCGCCGCCGCGTTGCTCCTCGCCGCCCCGGCCCAAGCCGATGCGCTGATCGACAATGTCGCGGGCGTCACGCTCGACGATCGCGGCGCGCCCTTGCGCTTCACCGGCATCGTCATCACCCGCGAGGGGCGCGTCGTCCGCCTCCTCCAGCAAGGCGAAAAACGCCCCGAACGCCCCGATTGGCGCGCCGATCTGAAGGGCAAGACGGTGCTCCCCGGCTTCGTCGACGCGCATGGGCATCTGCTCGAACTGGGCTTCGCCGCGCTCACGCTCGATCTGTCCGACACCAAGTCGCTCGACGAGGCGTTGGCCAAGATCGCCGCCTATGCCGCCGCCAATCCCGAGCGCAAATGGATCTTGGGGGGCGGCTGGAACCAGGAGCGCTGGGGCCTCGGCCGCTTCCCGACGGCGGCCGAACTCGACCGCGCGGTGGGCGACCGCCCCGTCTGGCTCGAGCGCCAGGATGGCCACGCCGCCTGGGCGAATAGCGCGGCGATGGCGGCGGCGGGGGTGACGGCCAAATCGGTCGCGCCCCCCGGCGGTCGGATTGAAAAGGCGGGCGCGGCGCCTTCGGGGGTGTTCGTCGACGCGGCCAAGGCGCTGGTCGAGCGCGCGGTGCCCAAGCCCCTCCCCAAGGAGCGCGCGCTCGCGCTCGAGAAAGCGCAGGCCGCGTTGCTCTCGGTCGGCGTCACCGCCACCGCCGACATGGGCACCAGCCTCGACGATTGGCAGGCGCTGCGCCGCGCGGGCGATTTGGGTGCGTTGCGCGTCCGCGTGATGAGCTATGGCGCGGGGCTGGAGGATACGGTGCGCATCGGCGTCACCGGGCCGACCCCTTGGCTCTATGGCGGCAAGCTGCGGCTGGTGGGGGTGAAGCTTTATGCCGATGGCGCTTTGGGGTCGCGCGGGGCGTGGCTCAAGGCGCCCTATGCCGATGCCGCCGGCCAGCGCGGCGCGGGCTTTTATTCCGACGCGCAGCTCAAGAATCTGATGAGTCGCGCGGCGATGGACGGCTATCAAGTCGCGGTCCATGCGATCGGCGACGCCGCCAATGCGCAAGTGCTGAGCGCGATCGAGGATTTGGCGCCGACCTATGGCGGCGACCGGCGCTGGCGGATCGAGCACGCCCAGATCGTCGATCCGGCGGACTTGCCGCGCTTCGGCAAGAACGGGGTGATCGCCTCGATGCAGCCGATCCACCAGCCGAGCGACCGGACGATGGCCGAGGCGCGGCTGGGGCCGGATCGGCTGAGCGGCGCCTATGCCTGGGCATCGATGCTGAAGGTCGGCGGCGCCCTAGCGTTCGGCACCGATTACCCCGTCGAGCGCCCCGACCCCTTCGCCGGCTGGGCCGCCGCTTTCACCCGCACCGACGCGGGCGGCGACCCCTATGGCGGCTGGCAACCCCAAGAACGGCTGACGCGCGAGGCGGCCTGGGCGGCGTATACGTCGGGCGGGGCCTATGCCGGCTTCGCCGAGAAGGAATTCGGGCGGCTGGTGCCAGGGATGTGGGCCGATTTCATCGTGGTGAGCGGCGGCGACCCGCTGCTCATGTCGCCGAGCGAATTGCGCGCGGTGAAGGTGGAGCAGAGCTGGGTGGGGGGGGTGATGGTTTGGGAGGGGGGATAAAATCCCGCTTCCCGGTCCCCAAAGCTTTGACCGATTGCCAAGCAGCTCACCCGCGAAAAAACATTGCAAATGAGCCGCTTTCGGTGACCCTCTGCTGACCGATGTCGCAATAGCTAGAATGTAATATCGATTCTCATTTTAAATGATCGCATCTTGACTTCAAAGCGTTTCCAAGATACTTATGTTCTAAATCGCCAAATGAACGTTCAGCGACATTGGTAATATTCGTAATGAATGGACGTGATAATGGGTAAACTGAAATATTATTGGAATTTATTTAAAAGCTATAGCAGAATTCCAAGCCCTACTCAAGTCAATGATCAAATAAAATACGGCAATTATCTATATCACTTTTTAGAACCTTGGGCGCATCTGGTTAGAACAATATTTCAGATGCTTACCAGGATCGTTACGGCAACAATGATTGTCATTAAGATATTGGCGGGAGCGGGAATATTAAATTCTGATAAAATACCAACCTATATAATTGAAACGCCTACTCTAGGAATAGTAGGGAATGCTTTGACTTATTCTGCTGCTTTTGAGCTCTCGTACATGCTTTTTACGCCGGGGCCAGATGAGGCAATAGACCCAGTTATATTGGGTTTAGCATCCGCCATCATGCTTATTATTTCCGACACAAGCGTCGATTGGACAGATGCAGTTGTTGCGCCGTTACTGTGCATCTCGATCGCTTTACTTTTCTATATCGAAAAAGAGTTTATTTCCAATCGAAGATAATGTGCATTATCTGGACTAATTAATAAAATGGAAATCAAAGGACTACCGTTTGCCGGTCTTTACTATTGTTTCATTATCCCGCTTTATCAATGAATAAATCGTTTTCACTCAAAAATAGAATAAGCTCCGCAAGAAGCTTCAACGAAAACGCTCCGAATAAAAGTCTCAAATGGAAAGTGATTGAAGAAGCGTTGGCCGTTTAAATCGTTTACTTGCAACACCCACACCCGCAAACTGGCCGCTTCCACCGTTTCACCGGCCGCTTCACCACTCGCTTCGCGCGCACGGTGCGATATTCCGTCACATATTCGGTCACCGTCCGCGTCTCGACGATCGGCGCGGCCTGGGTGACCGTCACGGTCGTCAGCGCGCCCGGCGGGGTCGCGTAGAATTGGCCGTTCACCGTCACCCCGCTCGCATAGGCGCCCGCGCCATAGCTTTGCACATAGCCTTGCGGCGGCAGCGGCTGCACCACGGGGGAAGGCGCCGAATAAGTCACCGCCGGCGGCGCGACATATTGGCCCTGATAAGTCCCCTGCCAGCGCGCGCCATTGGCGTAGCTGCCCGAATAATCGCCGGAATAGGCATAGACGTTCCAGTCGAGCCCGCTCACGCTGTCATAGACGCGCCCCCGCGCGTCGATCAGCACGGCGTCGTCATAATAGCGCGACCAATGATAGCCCTGGGGCGGCACCGGCAGGCCATAGCCCTGCCAATTGACGATCACGAAATCGGGCGCGGTCCAATAGCCGGGCAGGCGCGCGCCGCGCTCGAGCCGGCGATAGCCGCGCCAGCCGCCCGGGGCGCGCGTCCCCGCTTCCCAGCGCCCGCCGCCCTGCTAGCCGCCCTGCCATTGGCCGTTCGGCGCCTGGCCCTGCCACTGTCCACCCTGCCACTGTCCACCCTGCCACTGGCCGCCCTGCCATTGCCCCGCCTGCGCTTGACCCTGGCGCCACGCGCCTTGCGCGGTCTGCCAGCCCTGCTGCGCGGCGGCGAGCGGCTGGCCCGCTTGCGCGGGGAGCGCCGGCGCGCCCTGCGGCAGCGG